>JAUYJO010000163.1 GCA_030700315.1 Gallionella sp. | reverse complement strand
AACGTACCGTTTGGTCATGAGTCTCACGATGAGGTAGGTCGGGATTCATCCCGACGGGGTTGGGTTATGCGGCGCTCTGTCGGGATGAATCCCGACCTACGAAACCCGCCCCCGGTTCATAAAAGGTACTTTTACAATTTCCGCATCCCTTACCGAGTGCCATGAGCATCAGGGCTGAACCGTTGGCTCACCAGCGGGTAATTCGGGTTCCGACGCTTTTGCTGGTTCCGTCGGCCAAGGCATTTTTTGTGCGCCAAAGGGGAAGGAGAGGGTGCTCGTCGGCATGTTGCTGATTACCGCAGCGCTGTAGCATTCGACCACCAGATCCGATTTCGGTGTGGCGCAACAGAACAGGGTCATGCCCGCCGCCTTGTCCATGTTCGTCAGCGCACTGCCCAGATAGTTGCCGTGATCCACCTCGCCTTCCATGACCTTGCCCTTGCATACGCCGCACGCGCCTTCGCGGCAACTGTAGGGCATAAAATAGCCGTGCCTGAGCGCGGCACCCAGGATGGTTTCTTGCTCTTCGATGGGGAACTGGTAGCCGCTTGGCTGGATCGTGATTTGAAAGGTCATGGTGAATCCGTCCGCGAAAAAATGCGAATTTTAACGCATAATCGCGCCATGAAACATCTGCTGATTATCGGTTGTGGGGATGTGGCGATGCGCACCATTCCGCTGCTGGCACGCCGCTACCGAATCTTCGCCCTGGTGCGCAAACCGGCATCCGCCGAGCAATTGCGCGCGCTCGGCGTGTTGCCGATCTGCGGCGATCTGGATGATCGTGCCAGCCTCAAACGCATTGCCGGAATCGCCGATGCCGTGCTGCACTTCGCCCCGCCTTCCTCTACTCCTCCCTTGAAGCGGGTCAAGCAGGCAATCCGCGCAGCGGATGCTCGCACAAGGGGAGGCCGGGAGGGGCTGGGTGTCGATACGCGCACCCGCCATCTGCTGGCCGCGCTGTCGCTCGGAAAATTGCCGGAGCAACTGGTGTACATCAGCACCAGCGGCGTCTATGGAGATTGCGGCGGGGGAGATTGCGGCGGGGCGGTCGTGAGCGAAGCGCATCCGCTCAACCCGCAGACGGCGCGCGCGCAACGCCGCGCCGATGCCGAAAGGCGAATCCGCAACTGGGCAAAACGCAACCGGGTGCAGGCCAGCATCCTGCGCGTGCCGGGTATTTATGCCGCCGACCGTTTGCCGCTGGAGCGCCTGCGGCAGGGTTTGCCGTGCATCACCGATAACGAGGACAGCCACACCAACCACATCCACGCCGACGATCTGGCGCGCATCGCGGTGGCGGCATTGCGTTATGGTAAGGCGTGCCGCGTGTACCACGCCAGCGACGACAGCAAAATGAAAATGGGCGAATACTTCGACGCCGTGGCGGATAGGCTCGATTTGCCGCACCTACCGCGCATCAGTCGCGCCGAGGCGCAGCGCGTGTTGCCGGAGTCGCTGCTGTCGTTCATGAACGAATCGCGGCAACTGACCAACCAGCGCATGAAGCGCGAGTTGAAGGTGGAGCTGCGCTATCCGGAAGTTGGAAAGCGCCGGAAATCCGGCACCCCCTAAACCGCACCGCGCTTGCCGATGCGCGGCTCCGTCCCGGCCAGCAGATTGCGGATGTTGTTTTTGTGCCGCCACAGCAGCAGCAGCAACATGATGCCGGTCGCCAGCACCCACTCGCGCGGCAGCCCCAGCACCAGCGCGTAGACCGGCGCACCGGCGGCCGCGGTCAGCGCGGCCAGCGACGAAAAGCGGAACAGCAGTGCCACCATCAGCCAGGTCGCCAACACGCATAGCCCCAGCCAGACATTCAGCGCCAGCAACACGCCCAGCGCCGTCGCCACCCCTTTGCCGCCCTTGAAGCGCAGGAACACCGGAAACAGGTGCCCGAGAAACACCGCCAGCGCCACCGCCGCAATCAGCAATGCTCCCCGCTCATCGCGCGGGGCAAACCACATCGCCGCAAACACCGCCAGCCAGCCCTTCGCCGCGTCGCCGAGCAGCGTCAATACCGCTGCCGCCTTCTTGCCGCTGCGCAGCACATTGGTCGCCCCCGGATTGCCTGAACCGTAACTGCGCGGGTCGGGCAGGCCAAACGCCTTGCTCATCAACACCGCGAATGAAACCGAGCCCAACAGGTAAGCGGCAACTATAAAAATCAGGTTCGTCATCTGAAATACCTTAAAATACGAGCGGCGGATTCTACTTGAGAGGGCCTCCGAAAACCACGGATTCCCGGATACACGGATTCCCGGATACGTACCAATAACCAACCCGACACCACATGGACATCATATTTCTGCGCGAACTCAAGGTCGAAACCCTGATCGGCATCTACGAATGGGAAAAACGCGTGCCGCAAATGCTGCAAATCGACCTCGACATCGCTCTGCCCGACAGCCGCGCCTGCCTGACCGACGACATCGGCGATGCGCTGGATTACGCAAAAGTCGCGCAACACCTTCAGGCAGTGCTGAGCGAGGGGCATTTTTCCCTGCTGGAAGCCCTCGCCGAACACATCGCGCAAATCATCCTCAAGGATTTCAACGTGCCGTGGGTCAAAGTCGGCGTCGCCAAACTGCAAGCGATCCGCAGTTGCAAAATGGTGGGGATCAGTATTGAGCGGGGGCAGGTGAAATAGCCATCCTGTCGGGCGTCGCTATCCGCGAAACAAGGCATTTCAATTAAAGCTGATAGGCCGGGCACAACTCACCGCAAGATTGTATCGGCTAACCCACTTTCCCCGCAGCGGCGATAGCCGAAATATTGCCAAGCGCATCGGTCAATTCTTTGACTTTGGATTCCAGTTCAGCCGTTTTCTTTGCTTTGTTTTCCAGCACGGCAAATTCTTTTTCTTTAGCTTCCAGCAAAGTAATTTTTTTTGCCATCTCGGCTGTTTTTGCCTGTTCCAGTTTGAGGCTTTCTTGCAGTTGCTCGATTGTTTTCAGGTGTTCGAGCGACTTTTTATTTTCTTCTTCAAGCTGTGCGTTTTTCTTTACCAGTTCCAGAACATTGTTTTGCTCTTCGGTGAGGTTGCTCTGCGGAGCGATGTGCCCGGCTGGGCCGGAATAGGTGCGGATCTTGACCGTCGTGTCGTCTGCGTCTGTCATGGTGGACCTCTTCTGATCGTGAAAAAGTTCGGGGTACCCTCGCGGCATAGCTTGCCGCATGCTGCTTTAATACTACGCGAAAAGTATAGCAGATTGTCCGCCAATGACTGGCTAACCCAAGAGCCGGGTCACGTCAGCCGCTTCAAGAGACAGGCAGCATGGGTGGATTTTTCAATTTTGGATATTCTGGATTTTGTGCAAGAAAATCCGTTAAGGGATGCAGAAATTGTAAAGGTACCTTTTATGAATCGGGGGCGGGTTTCGTAGGTCGGGATTCATCCCGACAGAGCGCCGCATAACCCAACCCCGTCGGGATGAATCCCGACCTACATCATCGTGAGGTTCATGACCAAACGGTACGTTTGTAATTTTTGTATCCCTTAGAGCCTGGATCCTTTAATTGACGGCTCAACGGGCGCACGGTAAATTTATTACCCGCCAAAAAATCAAGAAATGCTGGCTTTGCCCGCTGACATCAGTGGTAGACCGCTCAGCACACAACACAAAGCAGCGTGAAGCGCCAGACGCATGGTTCTTGAACGCGCGCTTCTTGAGCCATTCGTTCAGGGACAATTCGCCGCTATCGAAGTTTGTCAGCTCTTGATCCGCCGTGATCGGCGCGGGTGGCGCGAAATCCAGCGTGGTCATTTCTCCCAGGGTGCTTTCGTCTTGAGCAACCGGCGCAGCTTGTCAGTCGGTGGCAATGGGCGATCGAGCAGCGCCTGAAATTTAGCAAAGGCGCCTTCATCTACCGTGAAAAATGCCTGGTCGAGCAGCGCATCTTCCGCCTTACGACAGGCGGCCTCAAGCATAAAATCAGACCGACTGCGACCCAAACGATCTGCGGCCTGGTCGATTAGGTCGCGCTGCCTAGCTTTAGCGCGGATGTTGATGGAAACGGAAGCCGCCTCTATAGTTTGCGCATGTGACATGAACATACTCCTTTGTATGTTCTTTCGGCATACATTATTGTATACAACATCGCAACACATAACCTCTTCCAATATGAAATGAGCCTGAAATTGACTTGCTGGGTCGGTCATTATGCGAGACATGGTGATCAACATGGAAGAAGCGAAGCTACAGACAGCCTGAAGCCATTTATCCGCAATCCGATGCTATCGGCTAAAATGCGCCGGATTGTTTAATTCTCAGAGCATTATGGTCCACCATCTCACTACCGCCCTGACCGGCCCGCTGCTCGACCTAGAGCGGCGCTTCCTGAATGCCATGCCGACCATCGAGCACTGGTTTCGCGCGCAATGGTTGGAGCATCCCGTGCCGTTCTATGCCTCGGTGGATTTGCGCAACAGCGGGTTCAAGCTGGCGCCGGTCGACACCAACCTGTTTCCGGGCGGCTTCAACAACCTTAACCCGGATTTTCTGCCACTGTGCGTGCAGGCGATGCAGAGCGCGGTGGAGAAAATCTGCCCCAAGGCGCGCGGGGTGCTGCTGATACCGGAAAACCACACGCGCAACATGTTCTATCTGCAAAATGTCGCGCAGCTGGTCACCATCATCAAGCAGGCCGGAATGCGCGTGCGCGTCGGCAGTCTGTTGCCGGAAATGACTGAAGCCATGACGATCCCCTTGTCTAACGGTGCCACGCTGACGCTGGAGCCGCTGGTGCGACGCGGCAGACGGCTGGTGCTGGAAGATCCCGTGTCGGGTGCAGGCTTCGATCCGTGCGTGGTATTGCTCAACAACGACCTGTCTGGCGGGGTTCCGGATATCCTGAAAAATCTCGAACAGGAAGTTTACCCGCCGCTCTCGGCAGGCTGGCACATGCGGCGCAAATCGCAGCATTTCGCCGCCTACGACCGGGTGGCGGATGAATTTGCACAACTGATCGGCATCGACCCGTGGCTGATTAACCCCTACTTTGCAGTGTGTAACCAGGTCAACTTTCAGGAGCGCGTCGGCGAAGCCTGTCTCGCCGCGCAGGTGGACGGCGTGCTGCAAAAGATGCGCGCGAAATATGCAGAATATGGCGTGAAGCATGACCCGTTCGTCATCGTCAAAGCCGATGCGGGAACCTATGGCATGGGCATCATGACGGTGAAGGACGCCGGCGAAATCACCGGGCTGAACCGCAAGCAGCGCAACAAGATGGCGGTGGTCAAGGAAGGCCTGGAAGTCTCGGACGTGCTGATACAGGAAGGCGTCTATACCTTCGAGAACATCAGCGATGCGGTGGCCGAGCCGGTGGTTTATATGGTTGACCATTATGTGGTCGGCGGTTTTTACCGCGTGCATACCGAACGCGGGGTGGACGAAAATCTGAATGCGCCCGGCATGCACTTTGAACCGCTGGCGTTCGAGAGCTGCTGCACGCTGCCCAACCCGGATTGTGCGCCCGATGACACGCCGAACCGCTTCTATGCCTATGGCGTGGTGGCGCGGCTGGCCTTGCTCGCCGCCTCGCTGGAAATCGAGGCTGCCGGGACACCTAGATGGCCAGGCTGATGCGCTTCCTTACGGTTGCCGCCGTCCTGTTGCTTGCCGCCTGTCAAGGCAAGGAGCCGCTGCATCAGGAGCAGAGCTATGTGTTCGGCACACTGGTGGACGTCACTGTATATGGCGAAAGCGAGCCGCGCGCGCGGCAGGCGGCGAACGAGGTGTTGCAGGAATTCCAGCGGTTGCATAACCTGCTGCACGCATGGCAGCCGAGCGAGTTGAGCAAATTGAACGCGGCGTTTGCCAGGGGCGAGAGCATGGCCGTTTCTACGGAGTTCGTCGCCATGCTGCGGGATGCCGTGCAACTTTCGCAACAGTCGCAGGGCTTGTTCAATCCGGCCATCGGCGGGCTGGTGCAACTGTGGGGGTTTCATGCCGACGAGTTCAAGACGGCATTGCCGGACGAAAAGCAGATTGTGGCGCTGACTGCGGCCAACCCGCAGATGAGCGACATCGTTTTTAACCCCTCCCGGCCTCCCATTGTCAGGGGAGGAGAAGTGGCGCAGGCATCCTCCCCTGATAAGGGGAGGGATGGTGTGGGGTTTGAGGTGCGCAGCAACAACAAAGCGGTGCAGCTCGATCTGGGCGGCTATGCCAAAGGCTATGCGCTGGATCGCGCCGCCGAGATATTGCGCAAACAGGGCATCCGCAACGCGCTGGTCAACATCGGCGGCAATATCCTCGCGCTCGGCCAGCACGGCAAGCGCCCGTGGCGCATCGGCATCCAGCATCCGCGCAAACCCGGCGCGCTGGCGACACTGGAGTTGCGCGACGGCGAGGCTGTCGGCACGTCCGGCGATTACCAGCGCTACTTTGAGCTGGGCGGCAAACGCTATTGCCACCTGATCGACCCGCGCAGCGGCCATCCCGTACCGGGCGTGCAGGCGGCGACCGTCCTGACGCGCGGGCCGCACGCCGGCGTATTGTCCGATGTGCTTTCCAAGCCGCTGTTCATCGCCGGAACCGACGGCTGGCGCGCCGCAGCGATGCAAATGAATTTGCCCGAGGCGATGCTGGTGGATGCGCAAGGCAGCATCCATCTCACAGCCGGGTTGCAGAAACGGCTAGAATTCAGCGACAAAAATAGTCGGCTGCTGGTGGAATAATGGGCAATTCTGAAACGGAACGGGAAATCATTGAACACAAAGTGCGCCGTGCAGTCGGTTTGCGTGCGTTGCGCAAAATGGGCGTAATTGTCGGGGAAGAGCGGCAGGCCGATGCCGATAAAGCCAAGGCGCTGCGCTGGTTCGCCCGTTATGGCTGGATTATTTTGACCGGCAGCGCACTGCTGCTGGCGTATGCTTTTGGCTTAATTTAGGGGGTGAGTTAATTGATCGGAATTTTGCTGGTAACCCACAACGGGCTGGGCGACAGTTTTGTGGACTGCATCAAACATGTGCTGGGCACCGTGCCGCGCAACCTCGAGGTGTTGACGGTGCTGGCCGGCGACGAGCCGCATCTGAAACTGGTGGAGGGGCAAACGCTCATCAAGCAACTGGATACCGGCGGCGGCGTCTTGATCCTGGCGGATATCTTCGGCGCCACGCCGAGCAACGTCGCGCGGCAACTGTGCCTTGCCGAGAACGTGATGGGAGTGGCGGGCGTAAACCTGCCGATGCTGTTGCGCGCGGTGTGCAGCTCCGGCAAGACCTTGCCGGAGTTGGCGGAAATCGCCATCGAGGGCGGCCGCGAATGTATCGTTTATATTGGCCAGGAAGGTTGTAATGTTGCAACAAGATGCGCTGATCGTTAACAAGCTCGGCCTGCACGCGCGCGCCTCGGCCAAGCTCACGCAACTGGCCTCCAGCTTCAACTGCGAGGTGATGTTGTCGCGCAACCAGCGCCGCGTGAACGCGAAGAGCATCATGGGGGTGATGATGCTGGCCGCCGCCAAGGGCACGACTATCGGCATCGAAACCGACGGGGAAGGTGAGGCCGAGGCGATGCAGGCCATTCTGAACCTGATCAATAACCGTTTCGGAGAGGATGAATGAGTTTTACTTTGCACGGTATCGCCGTCTCCAGCGGCATCGCCATCGGCCATGCGCACCTGGTTTCGCATACCTCGCTGGAGGTGGCACATTATATTTTGCCCAAGCATTTTATCGACGCTGAAATTGCGCGTTTCGATGCCGCGTTGCAGGTCACGCGCCAGGAATTCTCCAGCCTGCGCAGCAATCGCCCGACCCACGCTGCCGCCGAGTTCGACGCCTTTCTCGAATTGCACCAGATGATCCTCGACGACCCGCTGCTGAGCATCGCGCCGCGCGAGATGATCGCCAACGAGCGTTGCAATGCCGAATGGGCGCTCAAGGTGCAGATGGAAACCCTGGTCGCGCAATTCGACGAATTTGAAGACGCCTATCTGCGCGAGCGGCAGACCGATGTGAAGCAGGTCGCCGAACGTCTGCTCAAGCGGCTGGCCGGCCATCCCGGCCACCAGCCGCCGCCGGCGCGCCACGATGTCGAGACCATCCTGGTGGCGCACGACCTGAGCCCCGCCGACCTGATCCAGTTCAAGCCGCAGCAATATGCCGCCTTCGTCACCGATGTCGGCAGCGCGACCGCGCATACCGCGATCGTGGCGCGCGGCCTGAACACGCCGTGTGTGGTGGGTCTGCACAATGCCCGCGAACTGGTGCGCGAAGATGACCTGCTGATTTTGGACGGCGAGCAGGGCGTGCTGATCATCAATCCGGACAAGTCGATACTGGCCGAATACAAGCTGCGCCAGAGCGCATGGGAGCTGGAGCGCAAGAAGCTCAAGCGGCTGCGCAGCGCGCGCGCCAACACCTTGGACGGCAGCATCGTCGAATTGCACGCCAACATCGAAAAGCCGGAAGATATCGCCGAAGTGAAAGAGAACGGCGCGACCGGCATCGGCCTGTTCCGCAGCGAATTCCTGTTCCTCAACCGCGATGAACTGCCGGATGAAGAAGAACAATTCGAAGCCTACCGCGCCGTCGCCGCAGGCATGGACGGGCAACCCGTCACGATCCGCACCTTCGACCTCGGCGCGGACAAGCAGCTCAAGAATGCGGGGCGCGTCGCCAACAACCCCGCGCTGGGGTTGCGCGCGATCCGCCTGTGCCTGGCCGATCCGATGCTGTTCCGCATCCAGTTGCGCGCGCTGCTGCGCGCCGCGCAACACGGCAATGTCAAGATACTGATACCAATGCTGTCCAGCGTATCGGAACTCAACCAGACTCTGCTGTTCATCGAGGCGACCAAATACAGTCTGGACATCGATGGCATTTCGTACAACCGCGAGGTCAAGATCGGCGGCATGATTGAAATTCCGGCTGCCGCGCTGGCGATCAACGTGTTTGCGAAAAAACTCGATTTCCTGTCCATCGGCACCAACGACCTGATCCAGTACACACTGGCGATCGACCGCACCGACGAGGAAGTTGCGCACCTCTACGACCCCCTGCACCCGGCCATACTGCAGCTGCTGTCGCACGTCATCGGCACCGCCAACAAACTCGGCGTGCCGGTTTCGGTGTGCGGTGAAATGGCCGGCGAACTGGCTTACACGCGGTTGCTGCTGGGGCTGGGGTTGCGCCAATTCTCGATGTTCTCGGCGCAAGTGCCGAGCATTAAACAGCGCGTGCTCACCACCAGCCTGCCGGAAATCGCCGCGCTGACGCAGAAGATTTTGCGCGCCGACGACCCGCTCAGGATTCGCGAACTGCTCGATAAATTGAATGCTGCCCACTGAGGGCATGGCAGTAACCACCCCTGAGAATGAAACTGCCATGCCCGTTTCCCTCTCCTCAATCCTCTCCCGCAAGCGGGGAGAGCGAAGCGAGGGGGGCGGAGCCAGGCGAACGATCGCTACGCGGGTTTCACGGTAAGGGAGCGGAAAGTTACCGGAATACTTTTTTTCCATGCAGTGCGGTTTTCCTGCGGATAGGATGGCAACGCTATGAGCCATTTATCCGACAAACCGAGCGCGCGGGTATTCTTCGCACTATGGCCGGAGGCTGCCGAGAGCGGGCGACTCGCCGCGTGGCAGGCACCGCTGAAACGCCTGTGCGGCGGGCGCGTGATGCGCGGCGAAACCTTGCACAATACCCTGGTGTTCATCGGTGACGTGGAATTATACGGGCTGGAGGTATTGCAACTGGCGGCGCAGGAAGTCGGCGGCGAGAGCTTCGATCTGTGCTTCGACGAGGCACGCTACTGGGGGCATAACCACATCGTATATGCCGCGCCGCACCAGATGCCACAGCAACTGCTGAATCTTGCCAATGCGCTGGGGCAACGCCTGGACACGCACCGTTTTCAATTCGACCGGCGCGATTACCAGCCGCATGTCACGCTGTTGCGCAATGCGCACTGGAGCGATACGCCGCTGCCCGCGATGCCGCCGGTGTGCTGGCAGATCACGGATTTCGCGCTGGTACAATCCGTGCCCCGTGACGGGTTGACGGATTACCGGGTGCTGGCGCGTTTCCCCTTGCGCACGAACACGCAAAATTCTTAGCTTCGTAGCCCGGATGCAGCGCTAGCGGGATCCGGGGCATCTTCCTTCCACGGAATAAATTGCGTTTCCCTTCGGCCTTGCACAGGACAGGCATCCGGGCTGTTTGTTTGGTTCCGGCTTGTCCCGCTTAACGTGAAACAACCCAAACCCCTCCCAGCCTCCCCTTATCAGGGGAGGCGTCTTAAAGTGGATCCTTGAGTCAAGACAATAATGCATCAAGTTTAAGCTGCACATTCGACTTCACTTGCAGCTGGACGGCGCTGCCCCGTTTTTACTTTTGCATCTGTTTTTGATGTTGCTTTTGTTTTTGTTGTTGTCTCTGCATCTGACCTTGTTTCTGTGGTGGACGAACCCCCTGTGGAGCGTAGCGTAACTGGGGGTTCGTCCACCGCGCGCGGATATTTGTCCAGAATCATCGCACCGCCACCCATCGCGGTCCGATACACGACTTCTGGCGTTTTGTTACCCAGCGACTGGTGCGGGCGCTCGCCGTTGTAAAAGACGAAGTATTTTGCC
>JAUYJO010000162.1 GCA_030700315.1 Gallionella sp. | reverse complement strand
TCTGGCCGCCAGCAGATACAGCACATACTGATTCAGGCTCACCCCTTGCCGCTTGGCATGGCGCGCAAGTTCGGCGTGCAGGTGACGCGGCACACGCATCAGGAAACGCCCGCTGTAATTCGCCTCATTAAGCGGCGGTGTTGGTTCAGGAATGGTGCGACCTGCCGCCTTGGCCGCTTTGATCCATGCGGCGCTTGCATCATGCGCCTGCGCTATCGCTTCCGCTTCCGTCGCGCCCCAGGCCGAACAGCCGGGCAGATCGGGCAGAGTGGCAATATAGCCCTCATCCTCATCACTCCAGAAAACTTCAATCGGATATTTTGTCATCACTGTATCTTTCGATCATGCGGATCAACTGCCTTGCCTGATAGGGCACGATGCACCCGCCCCGATCCTGAAAATTAAGCAGCTCAGGTTCACTTGGTCGGGCAAAGGCGCGGTGCGAACCTTGCTCACCCTTGTGCTTGAACCCCAGCAATTCAGCCGCGCGGCACGCGTCATCGAAGCGCACGGCCTTGGGGCTATTGCAAATTCCGGCAAGCAGCTTTTCGCGTTTGGTCATTTTGGCTTATACCGCATGTAGTATCAAGTGGAAATTATCGCGCGTCTGTTTTGAATGCAATGCTATCGCCACCTTTAGTCATGTGCGTTGAGATTGGTCAGCCATTCTGCGATCTTTGGGGGCGGGCTGACCCAGCCGCCATTTCCTTCGATGAAGGTCAGCATTCCCTCATATTCCGGGATGGCATCCTTGAGGAAGAAGGAAATAAATTTACGGGGAAATTAATCTCTGCCCGAATGTTTTCTCTTGTTTTACGGGGTGCGCTGCATACTATACACTTGCGCGCAAATAGAAAAACAAGGGGAGCTGGGATGGGGGCTGATAACACGATTTTCAAAGACTATCTGGCGCAGGTAGAGCAAGCCTACAAAGCGGGCAACGCAACCGAACACACCCACCGCCCCGCGCTGAAATCCCTGCTCGAAGCATTCCAGCCAGGCATCACAGCCACCAACGAACCCAAGCGCATCAAGTGCGGTGCGCCGGATTACATCATCACCCGCAAAGACATCCCGCTGGGCTTCGTGGAAGCTAAGGACATCGGTGTCTCACTCGGCGACACCGAGAGCAGTGAACAACTCAAGCGTTACCGCGAAAGCCTCGCCAATCTAATCCTGACCGACTATCTAGAGTTCCGCTGGTATGTCGGCGGCGAGTTGCGCCTGACCGCGCGGCTTGCCAAACCGCTGGATAACGGCAAACTGCGCGCGGAAGCGGAAGGCGTGCAACAGCTAGACCAATTGTTGCAGTCCTTTTTCGCAGAAAACATCCCCGTCATTTCCAGCCCCAAGGAACTCGCTACGCGCATGGCGGCACTGGCGCGGTTGATCCGCTCCATCATCGGCAAGACCTTTGCGGAAGAAGGCGAACACGGCGCGCTGCACGAACAGATGGAAGGCTTCCGCAAAGTGTTGCTGCATGACCTCACGGCGGAGCAGTTCGGTGATATGTACGCACAGACTATTTGCTATGGCTTGTTTGCCGCACGCTGCAACAGCACCAGCGCGCATTTCACCCGCACCCACGCCGCCTACGACCTGCCCAAGACCAACCCATTCCTGCGCAAACTCTTCGCCCACATTGCCGGGCCGGAACTGGACGAGCGCATCGTGTGGGCGGTGGATAATCTTGCCGAACTGCTCAACCGCGCCGATATCGCCGCCATCCTGCAATACTTCGGGCGCGCGACAAGGCAGGAAGACCCGGTAGTGCATTTCTACGAAACTTTCCTCGGCGCGTATGACCAGAAAATGCGCGAGGCCAGAGGGGTGTATTACACGCCCGAGCCGGTGGTGTCCTACATCGTGCGCAGCGTGGATGCCATCCTGAAAAAGGATTTCAAGCTGCGCGACGGCTTGGCGGATGCCAGCAAAATTAAACTCACCCGACCGAAGAAAATCGGCAAGGGCACCGAAACCATCGAAACCCACAAGGTGCAAATCCTTGATCCCGCTACCGGAACCGGCACCTTCCTGTACTGCGTCATCGGGCAAATCTACCAGACCTTTGCGGGCAACAAAGGCATGTGGCCGGGCTATGTGCAGGAAAACCTGCTGCCCCGCGTGTATGGTTTCGAGTTGTTGATGGCACCTTATGCCGTGGCGCACATGAAGCTCGGTTTGCTGCTGCGCGAAAACGGCTACGATTTTTCCAGCGACGAACGCCTGCGCGTATTCCTCACCAACACCTTGGAAGAAGCGCACGAAATGACTGGCCTGCCGCTGTTCACCCAATGGCTGGCGGACGAAGCCACCAGCGCCAACCAAGTGAAGAAGGAAACGCCGGTCATGGTGGTGCTGGGCAATCCGCCGTATTCCGGGCATTCCGCCAACACCGGCGCATGGATCGCCGGGTTACTGCGTGGCAGCGACAGCACGACCGGACAAAAAACCGGCAACTATTTCGAGGTGGACGGCGCACCGTTGGGCGAACGCAATCCAAAATGGCTGAATGACGACTATGTGAAATTTATCCGCTTCGCGCAATGGCGCATCGAACAAACCGGCTATGGCGTGCTGGCCTTCGTCACCAACCACGGCTATCTGGATAATCCCACCTTCCGGGGGATGCGCCAGAGTCTGATGCAATCCTTCGATGACATCTACCTGCTCGACCTGCACGGCAACAGCAAGAAAAAAGAAAAAGCGCCGGGCGGCGGCAAGGATGAAAACGTGTTCGACATCCAGCAGGGTGTCGCGATTGGTCTGTTCGTGAAACACAAAGCTGTCGTCATTCCCGCGAAAGCGGGAATCCAGTCTTCAACAAAACTGCTGGACTCCCGCCTGCGCGGGAGTGACGAAAATAACCTGAATGCACAGGTTTATCACGCCGACCTGTATGGCACGCGTGAAAGCAAATACGCGGGGCTGGCGGAAAACGATGTGTCCACCACCCACTGGCGCACACTCAAACCGCAAGCGCCGTTTTATCTATTTGCGCCGCAGGATGAAACCTTGCGCGCCGAGTATGAGCAGGGCTGGAAAATCACTGACGTCATGCCGGTAAACAGTGTGGGCATTGTCACCGCTCGTGATGCGCTCACCATTCATTGGAGCTGTGAAGATATTTGGCGCACGGTGAATGATTTTGCCAACCTGCCAGTCGAAGAGGCACGCGAGAAATATGCGCTTGGCAAGGATGCGCGCGACTGGAAAGTGGCGTTGGCGCAGGCCGACCTTAAAGCATCAGGGTTGGATAAAACAAAGCTTGCTCCGGTGCTGTATCGACCATTTGATGTGCGCCACACCTACTACACCGGCAACTCGCGCGGCTTTCATTGCATGCCGCGCGGCGAAGTGATGCGGCAGATGCAACAGTTAAACATTGCTTTCCATGTATGCAGGCAAACCTCCATACCGGATTGGGCACATCTACTAGCGACAAACACGCTAACAGATGATTGCTACGTTTCAAATAAAACATCAGAGCGCGGTTATACAGTTCCGCTCTACATATACACCAACGCCAAGACTGACCTATTCGACGACAGCGCAGCAGGTGCTCGCCGCCCCAACCTCGTGCCCGAATTCATTGCCGACTTTTCCGCGCGGCTGCAACTGAGCTTTGTGCCGGATGGATGCGGCGATTTGAAAAAAACATTTGGGCCGGAGGATGTGTTTCACTACGCTTACGCGGTATTCCATTCGCCGGCCTACCGCAGCCGCTATGCCGGGTTTCTGAAAATTGATTTCCCGCGCCTGCCGCTAACGCGCGATGTGGCATTGTTTCGCAGTCTGTGCGCCTTGGGCAAGGAGCTGGTGGCGCTGCACTTGATGGAAAATTCTCCCTCTCCCCAACCCTCTCCCGCAAGCGGGCGAGGGAGTCTGCCGAGCTATCCGGTAGCAGGCGATAACGCGGTGGATGCTGTGCGCTATACCGAACCGGCAAACGGCGTGCCGGGGCGCGTGTGGATCAACCAGAAACAATACTTCGACAGCGTGCCGCCGGAAGTGTGGGGCTATCATATCGGCGGCTATCAGGTTTGCCAGAAGTGGCTGAAAGACCGCAAGGGGCGGCAACTTTCCTACGATAACCTCACCCATTACCGGGGCATAGTCGCAGCACTGGCACGCACCATAGAGCTACAGGCTGCGATTGATGAAGCGATAGACGAGTGGCCGTTGCAGTAGCGCTGAAGGACGAGCGAAAGCCTTGTGCTGGAGGGGATGAGATGCATCAGAATGCAGTAGAAAAGTATTTGGAGCAACTAAGGGAAGTCAAGCAGCGGGGGAATGTATTCCAAGCATTCTCTCGTGGAACTGCTAACGCAATCTACGAAGAAGCGACGGTAGAAGTCGCCACACTTCAGCTACGAAAAATTCTTGAGCTTCTTGTCTTTGGGTTCGTTTTGGCAACGGGGGAAAAAGCCATTCCTGCTTATGTAAGCTTTGCCAAGTACAAAAATGTCAAAGAGTTCTTCTCCAAGATACGAAAGCTCAACAAAGATTACTATCCTCAACCTGTCATCCAAAAGCGAAATGAACAGGGGGAAATGCAATGGATTTATCCTGCTTCTGACGAGTATCTAACGCCCGAAGATTTCGACATTCTGTTCGAGCACTGTGACCGAGTATTGGAACCTCGACGTGTGGGCGCTTTGCCAATGTCTTTAGAACAGTGCAGGACTGCGAACCTGCGTTGGTACGATAAAATCGTGCGGCTCTTGAATGCACATCTCGTTCACCCGGAAGACAACGATGTTGCGTACCTATTCCAAATGGGAGCCTCCGATGCCGATCCCACTTGCAACCAGTTTAAGCTTGTATCCGAAAACAGCCCACCCAAAGCCAGCAGGGATAAGAACTTAAAACACAGCGACGTAACCCCAGCAGATCACCTACACCGCCAGCTTGAATACTTGCGCCGATCTTGCGAACTCTATGATGCTGGCCATTACGATGAAGCGGTTCGATTAGCTGTGGCAATTCGCAATCTGGTACACGATACAGAAAAAAGTAAATCCCTCTTGCGGCAGATGCGTGTTAAAGAGCAGGTGAAACTCACAACTTCATTTGGTTTGTCTGAGAAACTACTAGGGAATTTTCAACCCGTATCAATCTTACCTTTATTCGTCAGCTCAGCTGAAGGTGGTACATCTGTTCCCTTCCCTCTACCCATACCGCCGATTCTGATAACTGTTAAAGAGTGGTGGGATGAGGTGGTTTGGATGCAAAAAAGCACGTTGACGAGGAAAAAAATCATCGTTGACACGGCCAACAAGGAAGGGGGTGCTCATGTGCAAACAGCCGCGCCAGAGGTTATTCAGGAGTTGCGGCAGGGCTTATCACAGGTCAGCTCTCTCAAGATCAACGGTGTCGAAGTCGGTTCGCCCGAGAACTACCATTTAATCCTTATTCGCCAGTTTGCACATGAATTGCTCAACTCCGAAAGTCTGATTGCACTAGCCCGATAACAGTATTGACTACGCGAAACTATGTTCGATCGTCTGTATATGGCGGGAGCACTCGTTAAGCTCAACACCGCAAAGCGGATATGGGTAGCACTTAAAGCATGGTAATGCCGCCACAGATTACTGGAGATAAAATACAAAATATGCCGCACCTTATTCTGATTGCAGGGCCGAATGGCGCAGGGAAATCTACCTCGGCACCGGGCATTTTGCACGGTGCGTTGGCCGTGTCGCAGTTCGTCAATGCCGATACGATTGCATTGGGGCTTGCTGCCTTCGCGCCGGAAAATGCAGCGATACAAGCCGGGCGCGTGATGTTGGCGCGTTTGCGGCAACTTGCCGGAAGCCGCGAAAACTTTGCCTTTGAAACGACGCTTGCCAGCAGAACCTTTGCGCCGTGGATTGCCGAATTGAAAGAATCCGGGTATCAGTTCCATCTGATTTTTATGACGCTGCCCAGCCCTGACCTCGCGATTGAGCGGGTTGCGGAGCGGGTGCGCATGGGTGGGCATGATGTTCCCATCGCAACGATCCGGCGCAGATACGATGCTGGCATCCGCAATTTTTTCAGATTGTATCAACCGCTCGCGGACGGCTGGCGGGTGTACGACAACACTGACATTACGCCTCGCCTGATTGCCAACGGCAGCAGGGAAAAAGTAGAATGTGTCACAGATACGGCGGTATGGAACCGCTTAAAGGAATTCAACGATGAACGCTAAACAAGCAAAACCAGACATTAACAAAGTTTTTGCTGATGGTCGCTTGATAGATGAAGCGATTCGCGAGGGTGTGCATCGTGCATTGCTGGAGCACAAGCGCGCAGGCAATCCCGTTGCTGTATGGCGGGATGGCAAGGTGGTCATGCTTAAACCGGAAGCGATCCCGGCCTGATTGAAAAGTCACAACAGGCGCGACTATGCGCCGAGGATCGAGGTTTTCAGGGAGGTTGTGAAGGCCAGCAGTTGTCGGATGCTTGTTGCGCTTGGGTGTAATTCCAATTCCCCATCAATTGAGCAATATCAAGGGCGGGTTCTATTCCACTATGACGGTATCCGGCTTGGAACGCATCAATTCGGAAATGACGTTGGTGTCGAGCAGTATAAATTGGTTTCACCAAAATCTACTGGGTGACGCGGTAGCGAACGAACAGGTTGCGGCAGTTCAACACCGCCAATTTCTGTAAAGCGTTTGGAGATTCTGCTGCCGAGGCCACCGGTCTTTTGTGAGGGCTCGAAAAAAGCGAGACGAAGAATTTGCCGCGCCTCTTCTTCGATTGTTTGCCCATGCTGCTGCGCATGAATACGCAAGTTATCCCTAAGCGACTCGTCCAGGTTATGAATAGTGAGATTAGTCATGTTCATCTCCTTCAAAAATTGACGGGGTATGCGTTTAAACGTGCGGGTTTCAGAGACGTTTCAGGAATGCTTGAAATGGGTCTTTGGTGGTGATAGGTGGATTTGAACCACCGACCCCAGCGTTATGAGTGCTGTGCTCTAACCAACTGAGCTATATCACCGCAAAGAGCGCGGCATTCTCCAGATTTCACCCTGTTTTGTCAATAAGATTGCGAGCTTTAAGCCAACTCGAAATGATTCTGGGGGCATGGCACCCGGTTAAGGGGCTCTGGACCTGTAACGATCGAGTGGTTTATGACTGTGGCACGATAGGATGTAGGGCGGATGAGCGTAGCGTTATCCGCCGTATGCTAACCTTTCGCACGACTTCCATTCGGCGGATAACGGCCTGTGGCCTCATCCGCCCTACGGCTCTACTTGGGAGAAAGCGGACATTGCTGCTTGGGGCTAACAATTCGAGCGGAATCTGTTGACTGCATTGATTTTCATTACTACTATGCCGCTTCGGTAAGCTTCACGCCGATAATTTCATCATGGAGGTCGCATCATGGCAGAACGGAAGACAAAACCAGTCGCAAAAAATGTGGTTGCAACCAAGGCAGCCAGCAAGCCCAAAACAGCCAAAGCTGCGGCAGAGGCAGCGCCAAAAAAAGTGGCCATGAAAAAAGCGGTGGCAGTTGCAGCCAAGCCGAAAAGCCCCCAAACTGCGGCAGTGAAAAAAGCTGTTGCGCCAGTTGCCAAAAAGGAAGCGCCTGCTAAAAAAGAAGTTCCGGTGAAAAATGCACCGGTGAAAAAGGCAGTAACCGCCAAAGCCAAACCGGATTCAAGAAGAGCCATGACGCAGCCCACTCCAGAAGAGCGCTATCGCATGGTGCAAACCGCCGCTTACTTTATCGCGGAGCGCAGCGGGTTTGGCGGCTGTTCGACCGATCACTGGGCTGCGGCTGAGCTTGAAGTTGCGGGTATGCTGGACGAATAGACTTAGCTGTCATAAACCGTGTGGCTCGCGCCGCGCGGTTTATGCGTGATGTGCAGGACATCTGTTTTCGCCGTTTACTGTTTTTCCAGACAAGCAAAATAAACAGCCGCATCCGGCTGGGTGCGGCTGCGCTGCGCCTGCCAGATCATTTCCCCGAGGCATTCCATCATGCGATGCTGCGCATCGTGCTCCGATTCGAATTGCCGTGTCAGGCGCACAAAATGTGCGCGTATGCCAGCCGGCTGGTTGATGGAAATCTGTTCTTCGATGGTGAGGTGCATCATCAGGTGCAGGAACGGGTTGGTTGTGCCGTGCTCCGGCTGGTAGTCCCGATCCTGGTGGCGCTCCTGATCCTCCAGCGCGGCGTGATACTCGGGATGTTTGGCGATGAGCTGCGCGGCGAGGTCTTCCAGCGGCGTGAGCAATTCGCCCGCCCGGCGCTTGCGCCAGGATTCGAATAAAAAATTCCGCGCTTCATCGCGCGACGGATTGAACAGCATCAGAGCACCTTCTCTTTGTATTCACACAGGTCGTTGATGGGGCATGTGCCGCATTTCGGCTTGCGCGCCTGGCAGACGTAGCGACCATGCAGGATCAGCCAATGGTGCGCATGATGTTTGAATTCATCCGGCACCCCCTTGAGCAATTTGTTTTCCACCTCCAGCACGTTCTTGCCAGGCGCCAGGCCGGTGCGGTTGGCGACGCGGAACACATGCGTATCCACCGCGATGGTGGGTTGCCCGAAAGCGGTGTTGAGAATCACGCTGGCGGTTTTGTGGCCGACACCCGGCAAGGCTTCCAGTGCCTCGCGGGTCTGCGGCACGATGCCGTCATATTGTTCTACGAGCTGGCGGCAGGTCTGCACCAGGTGTTTGGCCTTGGTCTGGTACAGGCCGATGCGCTGGATATATCCGCGCAGTTTTTCCTCGCCGATAGCAAGCAGCGCCTGCGGTGTGTTGGCGACCGGGAACAGATTTCGCGTGGCGGCATTGACGCTGACATCGGTTGCCTGCGCCGAGAGCAACACCGCCACCAGAAGTTCGAACGGAGTGCGGTATTCCAGCTCGCTCGCGGGATGCGGGTTGGCGGCGCGCAAGCGCGTAAAGACTTCGGTACGTTTGGCGGAATTCATGGGATATCGTAGAAATTACTCAATAATTCACGGCATTGGACTAGTACGCAGTAACACCTTAAAACCAACCCCTCAATCCCCCCTTGTCAGGGGGGAAGCCTTTAAGCCTCCCCTGACAAGGGGAGGTTTGGAGGAGTTAGTTTGCGAAGATACAAGCGTTACATGGGACTAGGCCTATCGATTGACATTGGCACACCCAATTGATATTGTGCGCGCCCTATTATCAATCATCTGAGGATTTATATCATGGCTGAAACAATGCTGCCTATTGCTATCGTCGTCATCGTTGTTGCGCTGGTTGTCGTGTTCGTGAAATAAGCGCATACATAGCAAACGGCAACGCCCTGACTTCCAGCGGGAGGACAGGATACTGACAAGGGACTCTATCAATCGAGTCCCTTGTTTTTTATGGAATACGGCTTGGCTACTCATACACCCCTGTCGAAAAACGCCTTGCGGCGCAAGGCACGGCTCGATTCTCTTGCCGCGATCGAATTTCCCGCCGACCTGCCGGTGGTGGGCAAGCGCGAGGATTTGGCGCGTGCGATCAGCGGGAATCAGGTGGTCATCGTATGCGGCGAGACCGGCTCGGGCAAGACCACCCAGTTGCCGAAAATCTGCCTGGTGCTGGGGCGCGGCATTCACGGCTGCATCGGCCATACCCAGCCGCGCCGTGTGGCGGCGCGCTCGGTGGCATCGCGCGTCGCGTTCGAACTGAAAACCGAGCTGGGCGGTGCAGTCGGCTTCAAGGTGCGCTTCAACGACAAGGTGTCGCCCGACACCAGCATCAAGCTGATGACCGACGGCATTCTGCTGGCGGAAATCCACGGCGATCCGCTGCTGAGAAATTACGACACGCTGATTATCGACGAGGCGCACGAGCGTTCGCTGAATATTGATTTTCTGCTCGGCTATCTCAAGCAGCTATTGCCGCGCCGCCCCGACCTCAAACTCATCATCACCTCGGCGACGCTGGATGCGGATCGCTTTGCCAGGCATTTCGATGCGCCGGTGATCGAGGTATCGGGGCGCAGTTATGCGATTGAAACGCGCTATCGCCCGTTGCAGATCAGTGAGGAAGGTGATGCGCAGGACGTGCCGCAGGCGGTGAGCAGCGCACTGGACGAATTGGCGGCAGGAGGCTTGCGCGGCGATGTACTGGTGTTCCTGCCGGGCGAGCGCGAGATACGCGATACGGCGGAGGCGCTGCGCAAACATCACCCAAAAGGTATCGAGGTGCTGCCGTTGTTCGCGCGGCTGTCGGCGGCGGAGCAGGATCGGGTGTTCAAGACCGGCGGGCAGCGTCGCGTGGTGCTGGCGACCAACGTCGCGGAGACTTCGCTGACCGTGCCCAATATCGGCTACGTGATCGACTGCGGCCTGGCGCGGGTGAACCGCTACAGCATCCGCCAGAAGGTCGAGCAATTGCACATCGAAAAAATCTCGCGCGCCGCCGCCAACCAGCGTGCCGGGCGCTGCGGGCGGGTGATGAACGGCATGTGCATACGCCTGTATGACGAGGCGGATTTTTTGCAGCGTGCCGAATTCACCGACCCGGAGATTTTTCGCGTGTCGCTGGCGACCGTAATTCTGCGCATGAGCGCATTGAAACTGGGAGAAATCTCCGAGTTTCCGTTCATCGAACCGCCCACGCCGCGCATGATCGCGGATGGCTACCAACTGCTTGCCGAACTCAACGCCATTGATGAAGCGCGGCAGCTCACCCCGCTGGGCCATGAGCTGGCCAAACTGCCGCTCGACCCGAAAATTGCGCGCCTGTTGCTGGCCGGTAGGCAGTATCAGTGCCTGACGGAAATCCTCGTTATCGCCAGCGCGCTGTCGGTGCAGGACCCGCGCGAGCGCCCGCTGGACAGGCAGGAGGCGGCGGATGCCGCGCATAAATGCTTTGCCGACGAACGTTCCGATTTCCTGGCCCACCTCAAGCTGTGGGCGTGGTTCGAGCAGGCGGTGGCGCACAAGAAATCCAATCGCCTGCTGGCGGAAGAATGCCGGAAAAGCTTTTTGTCGCCGCTGCGCCTGCGCGAATGGCGCGAACTGCATCAGCAATTGCACGCGCAGGTCGCAGAGATGGGGATGCGCGAGAATGAACAGCCCGCGACCTACGAACAGATCCACAAGGCGCTGTTGTGCGGCCTGCTCGGTAACATCGGCATGAAAAGCGTGGAAAGCAACGAATATCTCGGTGCGCGCGGCATCAAGTTTTTCATCGCGCCGAATTCGGTGCTGGCGAAAAAGGGCAGCAAGTGGGTGATGGCGGGCGAGCTGATCGAGACGCACCGCCTGTATGCGCGTTGCGTGGCGCGCATCGAGCCGGAATGGCTGGAAGAAGTCGGCGCGCATCTGATCAAGCGCCATTATTACGACCCGCACTGGGAGAAGAAAGCCGCGCAAGTCAGCGCCTTTGAGCGCAGCACCCTGCACGGCTTGCTGCTTAACGCCAAAAAGCGCGTGCATTACGGGCCGATGAACGTCGCCGAAGCGCGCGAGATATTCATCCGCCAGGCGCTGGTCGGAGGCGAGTTCAATACTCAGGCTTCATTCTTCGCACACAACCAGAAGCTGATTCATGACATCGAGGCACTGGAGCACAAGGCGCGTCGCCCCGATGTGCTGGTGGACGACGAACTGATTTTTGCCTTCTACGACAACCGCATTCCGCCTCATACCCACAACGGCGCGGCGTTCGAGCACTGGCGCAAGGAAGCGGAGCGCGCCGATGCGAAGCTGCTGTATTTGAAAAAAGACGACCTGATGCGCCACGAAGCGGCAGGCATCACTACCGACCAGTTCCCGCCGCAATTGAATATCGACAGCATCAGCTTCGCGCTGGGTTACCACTTTTCTCCCGGCAAGAACGACGACGGCATCACGCTCGCCGTGCCGCTCGCGCTCCTCAATCAGGTGAGCGCTGCGCGCTGCGAGTGGCTGATACCCGGTCTGCTCGCGGAAAAAGTGGCGCAGCTTGTCAAGACCTTGCCGCAACGCTTGCGCCGCAACATGGTGCCGGTGCCGGAATTCGCGGCGACGTTCTGCCGCGCCGTGCCGCCGTCAAACGCGCCGCTGCTCCAGGCACTGGCGCGCTATATCCGCGAGCAGAAGCAACTTGACGTGCCGCTGGATGCGTTCCGTCTCGAGCAACTACCGCCGCATCTGCTGATGAATTTCCGCGTGCTCGACGAGCATGGGCGGCAGCTCGGCATGTCGCGCAACTTTGCCCAACTGCACGGCGAACTTGCGCCGCATGTCGCCCCTGTTTCAGTGGCAGCGAAAACTGACGGGAAAAGCGAATCCGTTGCAGAGCAGCGTTATATTTCCTGGAGCTTCGGCAACTTTACCGAGACGCGCGAGGTGCAGCGTGCCGGGCAGAACGTCACGCTGTTCAACGCACTGGTGGATGATGGCGATGCGGTGGTGCTGCGCGCATTCGATACGCGCGATACCGCGCAAACCGGGCATCGCGGCGGTTTGCGCCGCCTGTTCATGCTGTTGCTGAAAGAGCAGGTAAAATACCTGGAGAAGAACCTGCCCGACGCGCAGCGGCTGGGCATGCTGTTCATGGCGCCCCATTCCCCGTTCAGCGGCACGCAGCAGGAATTGCAGCAGCAGATACTGGCGATGACTTTCGAGCGTTGCTGCCTGAACGATCCCCTGCCAACCAACGAAGCCGAATTCACCGCGCGCGGCAAGGAAGCGAAGAACCGCCTGCTGCTGATCGCGCAGGAACTTGCACGCTTGGTCGGCAACGTGCTCGCCGAATATCAGGCCGTGCAGAAAAATCTGCCACAACTCAAGGCGTCCCCCCAAGCGGCGCAGGATGTGCGCGTGCAACTGGAATGGCTGCTGCACAAGCGCTTCATCGCCGAGACACCCTACGAGCGCCTACAGCATGTGCCGCGCTACCTCAAGGCGATCAGCCTGCGCATCGAAAAACTGCGCAGCAACCCGGCGCGCGATGCGCAGTGCATGACGCAGCTGCAGCCGCTGTTGCAGGCATGGCAGAAGTTGCGCCAGGCGCAGCAGGGCAACCCCGACCCGCGCGTGGATGACTTCGCCTGGCTGCTGCAGGAGCTGCGCGTATCGCTGTTCGCGCAGGAATTAAAAACACCGGTGATCGTGTCGGTGAAGCGGCTGGAGAAAATGCTGGCGGGGATCAAGTGAGCCCATTTTTCCTTCAATAGAAAAATAATTTGTCTGGCTTCGCCCGACATCTTTATCTGGCGGGGGAATTGGAATGGGGTTCATGGTGAGCGGATGGGTAGTTTGTCCGTGCGCAACTACTCAGATCAAAAAAACTCCCCCGCCAAATACCAACACCAGATACCACCGTCCAACCACCCCTGCACACCGAGCACTTCGCTTCCCCCTTTGCAAAAGGGGGACTGAGGGGGATTTGAAGTGCGCCGCTCTCTCGCCACCTGCTGTAAATCCCCCCTACCCCCCTTTTTCAAATGGGGTATCACCCCTCCCAGCCTTCCTCATGCGAGAGGGAAAGGGGAAAACAGCCACACCTGAGGGATGCAGAAATTGTAAAAGTACCTTTTATGAACCGGGGGCGGGTTTCGTAGGTCGGGATTCATCCCGACAGAGCGCCGCATAACCCAACCCCGTCGGGATGAATCCCGACCTACCTCATCGTGAGACTCATGACCAAACGGTACGTT
>JAUYJO010000159.1 GCA_030700315.1 Gallionella sp. | reverse complement strand
GACGTAGCCCAATTACACCCCGCGTTCCTGGCCGATCCACGGCAAAGCGAATTCCAGCAATGAGGGAGTATCGGCAAAACCGAGCGCATCGGGATCGACGGTGAGGCGCAGCTCGGCGGGAGTCAGGGTTGAGATCGGCATATTATTCTTTTCGCAATTAATATCGAAATGCGGTAGGGGCGCGATTCATCGCGCCCTTATCTATTCATGCATCAGCAGAAGGGCGCGATGAATCTCGCCCCTACCGGCGTATCAGGCAATCTTGCCTGATTGGAATTAAACGCCTTATGCAGTTTCATCGCAACCGTCATCGAGAAGTTTCCGATAGACAGCAAAATCGCCGGCAGAGAAGCAGCAGAAGATTACCTCGCGTGGACGTAGCCGGCAGCGCTTCGCGCAGTCCGGGTTGACTGGGTTAGGCCTTTAATGTAGCCACTTTGATTCTGCTTTGATTCTTAATAGAAAAACAGTGGTCTGTCCCCGGTTATTCGTATTCGTGAGCCAAGGACGATCTGCTTCGTGGCATTCCTGGTGTCGGTTCGGTGACTGCTCTGACGATGCTGGCAAAGTGCCCCGAGCTTGGGACGCTCAATCGTCGCGAGATTGCGGCGCTGACGGGTGTTGCCCCATTGGCCAACGACAGCGGCAAACATCGCGGCAAACGCTTTGTCTGGGGCGGGCGTGCTGATGTGCGTGCAGTTTTATACATGGCGGCGGTCACTGCGATACGTTGCAATGACCCGATCAAGGCATTCGCTGAACGCCTGAAAAAAGCGGGTAAACCGCCTAAAGTGGTCATCGTTGCTTGCATGAGAAAGTTATTAACCATTATGAACTCAATGTTGAAAAACAATACTCCGTGGAACCAAAAAACTGCTTGACTTGGAACACGGTTGCTTCCCCCTGCAAGGCGGAAGGAGAAAAACCACGTAGCCCGCATGAAGCGCAGCGCAATGCGGGTTTGAAGCACACTTGCTTCCCGGATTCCACTTCGTTGCATCCGGGCTACGCCACTTATTTTGCTTATTTAGAAGACCCAACCCCCTCCAGCTCCCCCTTGTCAGGGGGAGAGCACACCTCCTCCCCTGACAAGGGGAGGCCGGGAGGGGTTGGTTTTTAAGAAAAATGGGTCTGACCCCTTTGCTTCGGCCTGACCCCTTTGCTTTCGGCCAGCATTTCTTCGGTCGGATACTGGCGGATCACATCGCCGGTCGACATATCCGCCAGCTTGAGCGTGGCCGCTGCCCCGGTGATCCGTTTCGCTTCACGTCGATGCAATGCATCGACCCAAACAAGCTATTTGGTGTAAATTGCGGAAATCGTAAATACTGTATTTTGCCGCCATGACCGACACCGCCGCCCCGCAACCCCCGTCTTTACCGACGCTGGAACAAGAAATACAAACAACCTTACAGCAGGCCTTGACCCATCACCAGGCGGGGCAATGGCAGGAAGCCGGGAGCCTTTATCGGGCTATCCTGCAAATCCAGCAGAATCATCCGGACGCAAATCACAATCTTGGGGTGCTGTTGGTGCAGGCGCAGCAGCCCGCGCAAGGGTTACCCTATTTTGAAGCGGCACTGGAAGCTAATCCCGAATCGGAGCAATACTGGCTGAGCTTTATCGACGCGCTGCTTCTTTGCGGAAAAACGGATGTTGCGCGGCAGAGGCTGGCACTAGGCAGGCAGCATGGATTGCAGGGAGAGGAAGTGGAAGCTTTGGCCGCGAGATTGGCCGCTGTCCGGCAGGTTGAAAATCAGCCGGAAACAGTGCGGCAGCATGATGTCGACGAGGCATCGATTTTACCGGCAGCTTCTCGAGGCGGCAAAAAACAACCCAAGCCGGCGAAGCCGGGCAAGAAAGCGAATGCAAGCCGTGGCAAAGAGCCCGACATGCGGGAAATGACTTCACTGGTGGCGCTGTTTGACCAGGGAAACTATACGGAAGGAGAAAGGCTGGCGCGCGATCTGACGAAGCGTTTTCCGCAGCATGGTTTCGGCTGGAAGTTGCTGGGGGCAGCGCTGCAACTGCAGGGATGCCATGAAGAAGCGCTGCTGCCGCTGCAAAAAGCGGCGGCGATGATGCCGTGGGATGCCGAAGCGCATAGCAACCTGGGCAACACGCTGTGGAAAATGGGGCAGCTTGACGGCGCCATGACCAGCTACCGCCGCGCATTGAAAATCAACCCCGACTTCGACAAGGCGCACAGCAACCTGGGCAATCTTCTGCGGGACATGGGCCGGCTCGATGAGGCGGTGGCCTCTTATCGCCGCGCACTGGAAATCAAGCCCGACAATGCCATGGCGCTGAACAATCTGGGATCCAGCCTGCAAAACCTGGGCCGGCTCGATGAGGCGGTGGAAAGCTATCGCCGCGCATTGGAGATTGATCCCGGTTTAGGCCTTGCGCTGAACAATCTTGCCATAGTCCTCGGCGAACAAGGCAAGAATGGGATGGCGCTGAACACCATCTGCCGGTCGCTCAAGGCGAATGAAACGCAGGAAGCCAGGAGCATTTTCGCCGCCTGTGCCAGGCGGATGGAATTGAAGCTGGTTGGCAACGATATCCGGGATTTGCTGGTGCGCGCTTTAGTCGAGCCATGGGGTCGCCCAAGCTATCTGGCGCACGCCTGCATCTATCTGATCAAGCACGGTACCGGCATCAGAAAATGCCTGGAGCGGGTCGCAGCAGCCTGGCCGCAGCGGTTGTCGCCGCAAGATTTATTTGCCGGTGACGATCTTGCCACGGTGGCAGCCGACCCGCTGTTGTGCGCCCTGCTCGATTCGACGCCGGCCTGCGATATCGAATTGGAACGCCTGCTGACCATGGTGCGCCACGCCATGCTGGAAACCGCCGCCGGGGCAGAGGCCAGCGAAAGCGATGGCGCGATCCTGAATTTCTACGGGGCGCTGGCGCGCCAGTGCTTCATCAACGAATATGTGTTTGCCTGTACGGACGACGAGAGCAGCCGTGCGCAAGCGTTGCGCGATGCACTGTCTGCGGCGCTGGAAGCGGGAACGCCCGTACCGCCGCTCTGGCCGATAGCCGTGGCAGCCTATTTCCCGCTGCATGCGCTGCCGTTTGCCGACCGGCTTACGGGCAGACAATGGCCGGAAGCGGTGAGCGCCGTGCTGGTGCAGCAGGTTGGCGAGCCTGCGCAAGAACGCCAATACCGCGCGAACATGCCGCGCCTGACCGGCATCGAAGACGGGGTGTCGTTGCTGGTGCAGGGCCAATATGAGGAAAACCCCTACCCGCGCTGGGTCAAGGCGGCTCCCATCAGCCAGCCTTCGACCATCGACCAATTTCTTCGCCGGGCATTTCCTTTTGCCGATTTCAGGCTATCCGGCAAGGGCGGCGACACCGAGATTCTGGTTGCGGGTTGCGGCACCGGCCAGCAGCCCATCGATTTGGCGCAGCAGTTTCCGGGGGCGCTGGTCATGGCCGTCGACCTCAGCCTGACCAGCCTGTGCTACGCCAAGCGCAAGACGCAGGAATTGGGTTTGACTTCAATCGAATACGCCCAGGCCGACATTCTCGAACTGGGAACGATGGGTCGCAGTTTCGACATGATTGCCTCCAGCGGCGTGCTGCACCATCTGGCCGACCCGCTGGCCGGGTGGCGGGTGCTGCTGTCGCTGCTGCGCCCCGGCGGGTTCATGAAGCTCGGTTTTTACAGCGAGGTGGCGCGGCGCGGCATCGTCCGGGCGCGCAGCTTTATTGCCGGGCAGGGCTACGGCTCCTCGGCAGAAGACATTCGCCGCTGCCGCCAGGACATAATGAATCTCGACGCAAGCTCGGACTTCGGTATAGCAATAAAATCCGGGGATTTTTTCAGCACCAGCGCATGTCGCGACCTGCTGTTCCATGTCCAGGAACATCGCATGACGCTGCCCGGCATCGATGCTTTTCTGCGCGAGAACGGCCTGCGGTTTCTGGGGTTCGAACACGCCGAGGCCTCTGCCGGACAGGCCTACCGGCGGCGCTTCCCGGATGATCGGGCGGCAACGGATCTGGGTAATTGGGAGGTTTTCGAGAACGAAAACCCGGATACCTTCTTCGGCATGTACCAGTTCTATGTACAAAAAGCTGAAGCGGCACAACAGGTGTAAGGGAGCGGGAAATTACCAAAATACCACTTATAAATTGCGTCATATAAGCCCATCCCCACCCCAACCCTCCCCTTGAGGGGGAGGGAGTAGAGTTCCTCCCCCTTCAAGGGGGCAAGCGAAGCGCGGGGGCAATTAGGTGGGGGATGGGGTGATGTTGGTGGCATGATTAACGGTACTTTAATAATTTCCAACTCCCTTAGCTGTTCCACCGCAGAAAGCCATCACCCCACGAACCCGCCATTCCCCCCCACAAAAACCAAAAGGGAGAAATCCCAAAGATTCCTCCCCCCAGTCCTAATTTCCCCGGTCCTATTTCCCCGGTCCTGCCGATCAGTTCGGCACAAGCAGCGCAACAACCCCGCGCCACCGTCAAACCCCCGACAACCCCGGATCAAGCCTCTTGTCTCAGCAACAAACCCTGCTGCACCGTGTCTATTGCTCTGGAAATCGCCAGCATTTCTTCGGTCGGATACTGGCGGATCACATCGCCGGTCGACATATCCGTCAGCTTGAACATCTGCTTTTTCGTGCTTTCGTCCACGCTGAATTCCAGGCTCTTGTCGGATTGC
Source organism: Gallionella sp. (assembly GCA_030700315.1). Taxonomy (GTDB): domain Bacteria; phylum Pseudomonadota; class Gammaproteobacteria; order Burkholderiales; family Gallionellaceae; genus Gallionella. Next base: position 9,572 of record JAUYJO010000159.1, on the reverse strand, counting down.
TTCAGCACCTTGTTGATATTTTCCACCGCGCTTTTCACCTGCTCGGTGCTGGCCTGCTGTTCGGCGGCCGGTTTGACGGCGGCCTTGGGCAATTCGAGCTTGGCGCTGGGCGGGGCGGAAACATTCGCCGGCATGGCCGCCGCGCCATCACTGGCGAAGCTCGCAGGCGGTTGAGCCTGCGCCATATTACCTGTAGATTGAATGAGCATTTTGCTTCTCCTTCTCTAAAAACCCCGAGCGGTTGCCCGCCCGGGAGAATTTACCTTGGCCACGCTTAACGCAACAGCGTCAGAACAGTGTTGGGCAACTGGTTCGCCTGGGCCAACATCGCCGTACCGGCCTGTTGCAGGATCTGGTTGCGGGTCAGTTGCGCGGTTTCTGCCGCAAAGTCCGCATCCTGGATCCGCGAACGGGCGGCCGAGATGTTTTCCGAAGTCGTGGTCAGGTTGGAGACCGTCGACTGGAAGCGGTTCTGGATCGCGCCCAGATCCGCGCGGATGGCGTTGACTTGCGCCATGGCCGCATCGATCACGTCCACCGCGCTCTGCGCGCCCGCCGAAGTGCTGATATCGACCGCGGACAGTTTCGCCTTGGCGCTGGTGACCGATTCGCCCGCCGCCGTGGTATTCAGCACGCCGCCGGAAGCGTTCACCACATCGGATGTCGCCGAGAACGGGCCGGCATTCGAGTTGAGGGTGACCCTGCCGGCGATCACGGTGGAATCCAGTTGCGCGCTCTTGGCTACCGTGCCGCCATCGGTGAGCGCTACGGCCGCGCCGGTGATGCCGGTGACGTTGATGGTTCTCGTTGCCGAGCTCGCGCCGCTGGTGTCGGACACCGCCGCCGAGTGCCGGAAGTTTTCGATCTTGATGTCTTCTCCGGCCGAATTGGTCAATTTCAGGCTGCCGGCGGTGGTCACCTCTGCGGTGATGCCGGTGGTGCCGGAACGCTGGTTGAGCGCGGTGGCCAGCGACGACAGGTCGGTGGTGCTCACCGCCGCAGATATCGCCACGGCCGTGGTGTTCGAGCCGTACAGGTTGAACGACACCGTGCCGCTCGCGCTCAACCCGCTGAGCGTGACTTCGGAACGCGCGGTGGCGTTGACGCCGGTGGTGCCCGACACGGCATTGATGCCGGCGGCAATCTGCTTGGCGGTGGAATTGGCGCCGACGGTGACATCCTGGTTGACCAGGCCGGAGATACTGAGGGTCTGCGCGTTGACGCCGTTGCCCTCGGAAATGCCGGTGCTGGCGGTGGCGGCAGTCAGGGCGATGTTGGAGCCGTCGGTCGCGCCGCTCTCGACTTCCGCCGCGTTTGCCTCGAACTTCAGGCTGTAGCCGCTATCGGCGGCGACCACGACCTGGCCGCGCACCGAGGTGGAATCGTTGCCGGCGGTGGTGAGGAGGGTTTCGACCGGCGCTACCGCGGTGCCGTTCAGGCCGGTGACCAGGCCGGTGGCGGTGACCGCCGCAGTGTTCGCCGCCGCCGCCGCGCTGACGCTGCCGGAGCCCGTGCCGGTGGTGGCGGCGAGGGTGACGTTGGTGCCGTTCGCTGCGCCGGTGAGCATTTGCGCGGCGTTGGCGTCGAACTTGAGATCGTAGCCGCTTTCGGTGGCAACCATCACCGTGCCTCGCACCGAGGCGGAGTCGGCGGCGCCTTCGACCACGTCAACCGCATCGCCATTCAGGCCGGTGACCAGGCCGGTGGCGGTGATCGCGCCGGTGGCGGCGGCGATAGCGCCAGAACTCAAGGTTCCGTTGACGATTGGCGAAACGGCTACGGTTGTACTGGCACCGCTATTGGTTGCAACCGCAAGGGATGACGTGGCTGTCATTTGATCCATCGCGGCACTGGTGTCAGCCGCTGAGTCGGCTGTGCCAGTCGTGCGCTTAACCATAACACTAGCAGCGCCACCGGCATGGGTAAAGGTGTATCCGGCGGTGGCAAGATCAGTATCGCCGGCCAATGCTGCAAACATATTGTCGTTAGTTGTAGCAGGATCTCCACTAACTGCGGTAAATGTCACTGCACCTGCACCAGCAAGCGTTATTGTTCTTGCGCCAGCATCCCCCGCATCGACTACCGTCCAATCGAGCGAAAAGTTGACGGTGTTGTTGGCCAGCGCGAAGGTGTCGATGTTGATATCGACACCCGAGGCGCTGACGATATTGACTTCGTCGCCAGAGGTCAGGGCGGACGAGTCTATCGACAGATCGGTGTTGCCGTTGGTGGTGTTGATGTTGCCCACCGCCGTGGTCAGCGCGGCCAGCAGGTTGGTGCGCGTCGCGGCATCGGTGGCGCCGACCTGGTAGCTGACAGCCTCCGCAGCGCCCGCATTGGTCGACAGGTTGAAGCTGACGAAGTCGCCGGCATCGACCGTATTGAGCGTTGTGTGATTGAGGATGGTGGTGATATCCAGCTTCATCGAGTTGAAGGCGGTGGCATTGACTCCGGTCACGTCATTCAGCGCACTGGCGACTTCCGCGGCGGTGGCGGTGGCGGCGATGCTGGCCGAGGTGGCGGTAGTGCCGTCGGGAGCGGTGATGGTGGCAACCGTCGCGCCGGCAAAATTGTTGGCGGTGCGAGCCGCAGCGGCATCGGCAGCAATTGCCGAGGCTCCCAAGCCGTTGTTGCCTGTGGCGCCGACCAGGTTGACCGTGTTGGCGACCTCGGTGCTGGCGCCGCTGGCTGTTGTGGTGGTGAAGGTGGTGCCGGCCAGGCCGCCCGCCATCCTGGCGACGAAATCGCCGGCCGAATCGGTGGTGCCGGTGCTGCGGGTCAGGGTGATGGCATCGCCTGCGGCGGTTTGCGAGAAGGTGTAACCGGCGGCGGCCAAGTCCGCGGAACGCGCGGTCAACCCGGCCATCAGGCCATCGTTGGCCGAGGCGGTCGTGGCGGCGGCGACGGTGAAGTCGATGGCGCCGTTCGCCACGCCGGTCAGGGTCATGGTGCGCGCGCCGGTGTCGCCGGTGGCGACGGCGGTGAAGCCCAGCGTGGTGTTGGTGGTGGTGTTGGCCACGGCGAAGTTGGCCAGGTTGATGTCCACCCCGGAGGCGCTGGAGATAGTGAGGGCGTCGCTGGTGGCGAAGCCGCTGGCGCCGTCGATCGTCAGGTCGGTGTCGCCGTTGGCGGTGTTGATCGCGCTGACGGCGCTGGTGAGAGCCGCCTGGATGTTGGTGCGGGTGGCCGCATCGGTGGCGCCGACCACATAGGTGACGCTCTGGGCGGCACCGGCATCGGTGGACAAGTCGAAACTGACCCGGTCGCCGACGTTGATCGAGGCGGGGAGCGCGGTGTTGCTCAGAATGTTGGTGAAATCCAGTTTCATCGCGTTGTGGCCGACGGCTTCGATGCCCACCAGGCCATCGAGCGACGCGGCGGCTTCTTTGGCGGTGGAGTTGGCGGCTATGCTCACGCCCGCAGTCGCGCCCGTGGCATCGGTGACAGTGGCCGTCGTGGCCGAGCTGAGGTTGTTGGAGGTGCGCGCCAAGGCGGCGGTGGTGGTGGCGACCGCCGTGGCGCCCAGTTTGGTGCCGTTCAAGGTCGCCGTATTGGCGCCTTTGGCGCTGCTGATCTGCGAGGTGACCTGTTCTGCGCCCAGTGTTTCGGCGGACGCGCCGGCCACGGAGACGGAAATGGTCTGGTTGGCGTTGGCGCCCACCTGGAAGGTCTGCGTGGTGAAGGTGCCGTCCAGCAGGTTCAACCCGTTGAAGTTGGTGGTCTCGGAAATGCGGTTCAACTCCGACATCAACTGGTTGGCTTCCGATTGCAAGCTCTTGCGGTCGGAGGCGCTGTTGGTCGCGTTGGCGGACTGGATCGCCAGTTCGCGCATACGCTGCAAGATGTTGCCGGTTTCCTGCAACGCGCCTTCAGCGGTCTGCGCCAGGGATACGCCGTCGTTGGCATTGCGCACCGCCTGGTTCAAACCGCGCACCTGCGCCGTCATCCGGTCGGCAATCGACAAGCCGGCCGCGTCGTCCTTGGCGCTGTTGATGCGCAAGCCGGAAGACAAACGCTGCAATGAGGTCGCCAGAGCGGATTGGGATTGGGTCAGGTTGCGTTGCGCATTCAGCGACGCGATGTTGGTATTGATGATTGCGGGCATTTTAATTCTCCTTAAAAGCTTTGGTTCGCGTTCCGGCTCAAGCGCCGGTCACATTGGTCAGGCTCGTCGTGCTGTATTGCCGAGCCCATCAACCGCCGTTAAACCAGTTATCGGACAAGGTTGGGAAAAGTTTAGGGGGATGGGGGATTTTTTGTGGTTGGCGGGATCGGTATCGCGGATGTATGGGCAAGATGCCGAGGAGAGGTTGCTGAAAATCCTCAATACGGACTACAATCTGACCAGAATAGTTAGATAAGGATATAGATCATGCAAACTTGGCAAATTCAGGAAGCGAAAGCGCGCCTGTCCACCGTCTTGCGCGGAGCGGAGCAGGATGGGCCTCAGGAAATTACCAATCACGGTCGTTCGGTTGCGGTGCTGCTTTCTCGCGCCGACTACGATCGGCTGGCCGGCACCCGCCAGTCGCTGGTCGATTTCATGCGTTGTTCGCCGCTCTATGGAGAAGAAGACCTCGTCATTGAACGGGACCGCAGCCTGGTTCGCGAGATCGAACTGTGAGTTATCTGGTCGATACCAATGTGTTGTCCGAGTTGCGTCGCCGCGAACCCAATGCCGGTGTGGTGGATTGGTTTGCGCAACGGCCCGCGACGACTTTGTGCTTGAGCGTGTTGACCTTGGGCGAAATACGCAAAGGCATCGATCCCTTGCCCGATGGCGAGCGCAAACTCAAGCTGCTGGACTGGCTGGAGGTGGAGCTGCCCGCTTTCTTTTCGTCGCGTATTCTGCCAATCGATGCTGCCGTGGCTGGCCGCTGGGGGCGTTTGATCGCGCAGCCGGGACGCCCCCGTCCGGCCATCGATAGCTTGCTCGCTGCAACTGCAGTCACTCATGGGCTAAAACTTGTCACGCGAAACGCGCGCGACTTCGATTTCCCCGGGTTGGATGTCATCAATCCGTGGCGCGACTAAAGCGACGTAGCCCGGATGCAACGAAGTGGAATCCGGGAAGCAATTATAGCCACGGGCTCCACCCCCGCATTGCGCTGCGCTTCATGCGGGCTACGTGGCTGGAGGAGGTTTACCTGAAGGCGGCAACGGCTTCACTCGAAAACCGTGGTCTGTCCCCGGTTTTTCCGGTTTTTCGAAGTGAAATATCGCCCAGATTTCACCTAGGCCGGACGAGCCGGAGCCAAAATTTTGTGTAGGAGCCCGATTTATCGGGCGACATTAAAGTCAATCGCGCAATACCCACAGGGCACAAGAACCTCTTCGAGGTAAATTGCGCTCCTACAAAAACTTTATAATGCGCCAACCTTTTGTTTGTAATTTAAAAACATACAAGTCTTGTCAAAAATTGTAATGACTCAACTGGTAAGATACCAAATGATTAAATGCTTGCGTTTATACACTCAGGTGTTTATAGTTTGAGCCGTCAAAAGAGCGGAATCGGTGCCATGAAGTACAGCGAGTTCAAGCGGTGGCTGTAAAAACAAGGGGCGAAATTTACGTCCGGCAAAGGTAGCCATCTGCATGTCGAGCTCAACGGCAATCGCTCGATATTTCCATTCCACGGTGCGAAGGAAATCCCCAACCCGCTGGTCAATGCCATCAAAAAAGACCTTGGACTGAAGTAAGGAGGCCATATATGTTCTGCTATCCCGCAACCATTGAAAAAGACCCGGAAACCGGCGCAGTGCTGGTTGGATTCGCTGATATTCCGTTTTGCCATTCGGTGGGCGGAGATGAAGACGAAGCTTTGCTCAACGCGGTGGATGCGCTGATTACCGCCTTCGAGTCATTCGAGGAGCGGCGCGAGCCGATTCCCGTTCCCTCTGCAACCATGCCGGGGCAGCCGGTGGTGTGGCTACCGGCGCTGGTTGCGAGCAAGGCGCTGCTCTACAACGCGATGCTGGCATCAGGTAAGCGCAAGGCTGATCTGGCGCGTTCGTTGAATGTGTCCCCAACCTTGGTGGATCGCCTTATTTCAATGCGCCACAAGAGCCGCATCGACCAGATCGAAACCGCATTGGCCGCTCTGGGCAAGCGTTTGGCGGTGGATGCGGTGACGTAGCCCGGATGGAACGTAGTGGAATCCGGGAAGCAATTATGGCCACGGGCTCCACCCCCGCATTGCGCTGCGCTTCATGCGGGCTACGTGGCTGCGCTTCCCCCTTTGCAAAAGGGGGACTGAGGGGGATTTGAAGTGTGCCCGCTCTCTCGCCACATGCTGTAAATCCCCCCTCCCCCCCTTTTACAAAGGGGGGTATCACCCCTCCCAATCTTCCTCATGCAATGTGGAAGGAGGAAGCAGCCACACCTGAGTAGTTACAAAAACGCTTGCTTTTAATTTGTGGATTCCACAAAATGTCGCCCATGGAAAAGAAAACGCCCCATTACAGTTTGCAAGAGTCCCAAGCGATTGTGGCGCGTGATGGGGTGTTGGCTTTTACTCAAACGGCGGTCATGGGGGCGGCAACGCTGGGATTGTCTGCCGAGGAGGCGTGCCAGGTTGTGTGCCGGTTGAGCCGCGCCATGTTTTACAAAAGCATGACGACTCATGCGAATAACCGTGTGTGGCAGGATGTGTATCACGCGCCCTGTGGTAATGGCAAAGACGCTTACGTCAAGCTGACGCTGACGGCGGGCGGCAAGGTGGTGATTCAATTCAAGGAGAAATGAAATGAACGAAGACGGATATGCAGTGATCCCTGCGCGTATTTGTGCGGCGTGCGGGGCTAACGATAGTTTAGTGTTGGAAGCACGTGATATTCCGTTTGAGTATCGCGGCCAATCCACCGTGATTGGTGCTGTGCATGGCATGTTTTGCACTGCGTGCGGCGAGGGGTTTGCCGATCCCGCCCGTCCGGCAGACTGGCAGCGCATGAGCGAGGGTGCCTATACCTTTTCGCGGCAGGTTGATGCCGAAACTGCGGCGGAAATGCGCGACATCCGCCGCAAACTTGGCCTTAAACAGGCCGAGGCGGGCAAACTGTTCGGCGGCGGGGTGAGTGCGTTTTCGGAGTACGAGCGCGGCAAGACGCAGCCGCATAAATCCACTGTGCTGCTGTTGAAACTGCTGGACAAGCATCCGGAATTGCTGGAGGAGTTGCGGGCGGCGTGATGCCGGAAAAGCACGTAGTAACGTAGCCCGGATGGAACGAAACGGAATCCTGGAAGCAATCATAGCCATAGACCCCACCCCGCATTGCGCTGCGCTTCATGCGGGCTACGTGGCTGCTTCGACCTGATTCCAATTCCCGGTCAATAGAGCAATATCAAGGAAAAACCAAAACCGCAAACAAAACCGGGGACAGACCACGGTTTTGGTGTTAATCCGAAACCAAAACCGGGGACAGACCCAATGCTGTTCACTTAAGAAAAATTTCCGTTCAACCTGAGCCTGTCGAAGGGCTTCGGATGAGTAGCTGGTGGTTCGACAAGCTCACCACGAACGGTTAAGTGAACAGCATTGGGGACAGACCAGAACAGCATTGGGGACAGACCACGGTTTTGGTGTTAATCCGGGAAGCAATCATAGCCACGCGCTCCACCCCGCATTGCGCTGCGCTTCATGCGGGCTAGAAAAACTGGAAAAACCGGGGACCACGGTTTTTTGTCACCGGTTTTTCATCCACAATACCCACCATGAAATTCGAGTTCGAATTTATCGCGCCCATTTGCTATGATGCCAGCCAAGGAGATAAAGCCATGAATTCAACCTACACTGCCGTAATTAAACAAGATGCCAATTGGTGGATTGGCTGGATTGAAGAAGTTCCTGGCGTAAATTGCCAAGAATCTTCGCGTGAGAAGTTGTTAAAGTCGCTCCGGGAAACATTAGCTGAGGCCATCGAATTAAATCGTGCTGATGCGCTGGAAGCCGTAGGCTATGGATTTGAAGAACTCCAGATAGCCGTATGAAGCGACGAGATTTACTGACACACCTCACTTCACAGGGTTGCGCGTTGCTCCGCGAAGGTGGTGCCACTCTTGGTGGTGTCATTCGGGCACAAACAGACGAAGTGCCGTTCCACGGCATAATGAAATCAACGACCACTTGGCAGTCAAGATTTGCCGCGACCTTGGCATCTCCGAGCCAAAGAAATTCTAACCATCCACGTTCGATCCCACAGTGACGTAGCCCGGATGCAACGAAGTGGGATCCGGGAGGCAACATAGCCATGTGCATCACCCCCGCATTGCGCTGCGCTTCATGCGGGCTACGTGGCTGGGCATGCCTGCCATGCAGTAATACATTGTTTGACATGGTGCGTGAGGCTGGGTACGATGAAAAGGATACAACTTTTTATTGGAACAGCTATGGAACTCGTGATTCGCAAAATCGGCAATTCAACCGGACTGACCTTGCCTAGCGCTTTGTTGCGCGACTTGGGGCTTTCGGTCGGCCAGGTCATGTCACTCGATAAAACTGATGATGGCGCTTTGGTGCTGCGCGCCAAATCTACGCGAAAAAAATACACTGCAAATGAATTGAATGCCTTATGTGATTTTAATGCGCCAATGCCTGAAGACCTGGTCGCCTGGGATAGTGTGAAGCCGGTTGGCAACGAAACGCTATGACACGGCACAGGCTAATTAACCCGGGCGACATCGTGCTGATTGCACTGGATCCTACAGCAGGCACCGAGATTCGTGGCACACGGCCCGTGTTGGTGTTATCCAATGCCGAATTCAACCGGAGCGGGCGCGCCTTGATAGCGCCTATCACCCAGGGAGGAAATATTCAGCGCATCGAGGGTTGGGCTGTAACGCTGATGGGGACAGGCACGATAACGCAAGGTGTAGTGGTGGTCAGCCATTGCCGCGTAATTGACCTGTCCGCGCGGGGTGCCAAAATTATCGAGGCTGTACCGGCAGAAGTTACCGGGGAAGTGCTTGCCAAATTACAGGCGATGGTTGACTCCTGAGCGGTGCAGAAACTGGAAAAGCAGGAAGTGTCGGAAGGCGCTGCGCTTTTCCAACCGACATGCTTGCACCCGCAAGAATGGGCTATTTGGTGTAAATTACGGCAATCCAAAAACTTATTCTGCAGGAAAAAACAGAGGAAAAAACAGAAAAAACAGGGGACAGACCACGGTTTTTGATAGGAAACTACTGTCTGCACCCTTTTGCTATTTCCTTTTTTAGATGGCTAAGAAAAACCCAGAAAATCGGAAAACCGTGGTCTGTCCCCGGTTTCTTGTTCAGGTCGAAGTTGTATGCTCGAAAACAACCACAGCGCCAGTCCCTTCCCCCTGGAAGGGGGAAGGTTAGGATTAACCAGCGACCCTTCGGCAGGCTCAGGACAGGCTTGGCTGCGGTTTTTTGCAGCCTAGTCGAATGGCTAGTTGTTTCATCGAGGGGGTGGGAGGGTGGAATTATCGAAAGGTATCTTTTACCCCACCTTTCTACCCCCATCCCAGCCTTCCCCCTGCAAGGGGGAAGGAGAAAAGCGGTTGCACCTGAGTAGTTACGGGTTCTTTAGCCTTTGCGTATAATGTATGCGT
>JAUYJO010000126.1 GCA_030700315.1 Gallionella sp. | reverse complement strand
GGTGGCAATTTGTTCGGGCGTGCTGCCGTGATTGACCGGGTTGAGCAAAGCAAATAACTCCCAGGCTCGCTCGTGATCACCCATGAGCGCAAAGGCCATGGCGACCCAAATTCCGCCGTGGGTATATTGGCCGCCGTTCTCACGAACACCCGGAATGTAACCTTTGATGTAACCGGGATCGAGTGCGGATTTGTCGAAGGGTGGGTCGAACAATTGTACCAGTCCGGCCTCGCGCCGGACCAGGCGGCTATCCACGGATTGCATGGCCTGTAGCGCGCGTTGCGCATCTCCGGCGCCGCTGATCACAGACCAGCTTTGCGGCAGGGAATCGATCTGGCATTCCTGATTGGTGTGCGAGCCCAGTACCTCGCCGTTGTCGAACCAGGCGCGGCGATACCATGCGCCGTCCCAGGCGTGTCGCTCGATGTTAAGTTGCAGTTGCTGCGCGTGGGTGATGCAGCGTTCGGCAAAGGCGATGTCCTGGCGCGTGCGCGCCAGTTCGGCAAATTTTGTGAGTACGTCGTACAGGAAAAAAGCCAGCCACACACTCTCGCCACGGCCTTTGATGCCGACCAGGTTCATGCCATCGTTCCAGTCGCCGCAGCCCATCAGCGGCAGGCCGTGTTCGCCGAAGGTCAGCGCGTGCTCGATGGCTTGCACGCAATGCTGGTAAAGCGTGGCCGTTGTTTCGGAGCGGTTCGGCAAATCGTAGTTGGCCTCTTCTTCCGCTTTTAGGGGGCGGGATTCGAGGAACGGGACGGTTTCGTCGAGCACGCCGGTATCGGCGACGCAGGTGACGTAGCGGCAAGTGACGTAGGGCAACCACAGATAGTCGTCGGAGAAATGCGTGCGCACGCCGCGCCCGGCTGGCGGATGCCACCAGTGCTGCACATCGCCTTCGCGGAATTGATGCGTGGCAGCGCGCAGCAGATGCTCGCGCGCGAGCGCCGGTTGGGCATGCACCAGTGCCATCACGTCCTGCATCTGGTCGCGAAAGCCGTAAGCGCCGCCGGACTGGTAAAACCCGGTGCGTCCCCACAGCCTGCAACTCAGGGTCTGATACAACAGCCAGCCGTTCGCCATCACGTTCACGGCGGGATCGGGTGTGTCCACGTTTACCGTGCCCAGGGTGCGGTTCCAGTAGTCCCACACGCCTTCGAGTGCAATGCGGCTGGCATCCGCCACGCGGAAGCGCCGGATCAGGTCATGCACTTCGGTCGGGTTGCGGCCGACACCGAGGCGGATTGTGGTTTCGCGCTCTTCCCCGTCCGCCAGATCGAAAGCGACCTGTATCGCACCGCACGGATCCAGTCCGGCACCGACTTTGCCGGAAAGGCGGGTGCGCTTCAGTGCCGCCGGATGCGCGAGGCTGCCGTTTCTGCCGATGAATTCCTTGCGGTCGCCGCTGAGCGTGCGTGTCGCATCGTTCACATCCATGAATACGATGCGTCCGCTGTAATCGGTGTTGTAATGATTGCGCGCCAGCAAGGCGCCGGTCTTGAGGTCCACTTCGGTTTGCACGTGCAGCAGATTCTTATGCCGCGAATCGCCCAGCACCCATTCGCAGTAGCCGGTGACCGACAGGCGGCGCGGATGCCCCGACACGTTACGCAATTTCAGCACCGATAATTTCACCGGCGCATCCATCGCCACATAGACCCACAATTCGGAGACGATGCCGTTCTCGCAGTGTTCGAACACGCTGTAGCCGAAACCGTGGCGGATCACATAGGGCGTTCTGCCGCGCGCGGGGCCGGGTGTGGGCGACCAGAAATGTCCGCTCTGTTCGTCGCGAATGTAGATCGCCTCGCCGGAGGTGTCCTGCACCGGATCGTTGTGCCACGGTGTCAGCCTGAATTCATGCGCGTTCTCAACCCAGGTGTAGGCCGCGCCGCTTTCGGAAACCACCGTGCCGAAATATGGATTAGCCAGCACGTTGACCCACGGTGCGGGCGTCATCTGGCCGGGTTGCAGGGTGATCACATATTCGTGTCCGTCGCGGGTAAAACCGCCGAATCCGTTATTAAACGTCAGTTCGCGTTGTATGAGCGGCGCGGGCAATTCGGCAGAGCCGGAGCGGGTGGGTGTCAGCGCCGGAATGACCGGTTCCACGGCAGCGTGCGGTTCCATTTGCTCGGACAGCGTTCCCTTCTCGTCGTCCAGAACGATGCGCGCCGCGGATTGCAGCAGCACGAGATCGTCGCTGGAAACCTGTTCGAGGCGACGCACAAAAATGCCGCCCGGCTTGTCCAGCATTTGCGCTTCAACGCCGGATGAGATCAGACTGATGATGGTGTCGTGCAGGGATTGGCGGTAAACCGAAACATCCTCGTTCAGGATCACCAGTTCGACCGTCAGCCCTTTCGTGCGCCAGTAGGAGTGCGCTTTGATCACCTGCCGTACCAGCTCGATCTTTTCCGTGTCGCTGATGCGCAGCAGCACCAGCGGCGCATCGCCGGAAATGCCGTAACTCCACAGGCCGTTTTGTCCGCGCCGGTTGTTGCGCAATACGACCGGGCTGGCACGGCGTGCGGGGTTGGCATAGATCAGTGCGCCGGCCAGCCTGGCGTAGAGTTGTGCTTCCGCTTCCGTGGCATTGAGCATGTGCAGCGTCACCTGGCTGTGCGTCCATGCCAGATCAAAAGTGCGGTCTGCCATGCGCGCGCTCTGGTATTTTTCCACCTGTGCCAGCGCGTCTGCGCGACTTTCGGTGACGCCCAGCACCAGGTCGATGATGACGGTTTCATGCGGTCCCAACGAGAACGTGCGCCGCAACGCAACGACGGGATCAAGCACGGAGCCGACAGTGTTGGACAAGGGGGCAATGTTCATCATTGCGGCCGGGTTGGCCAGGCTGCCGCCGCGTCCGACAAAGCGCGCGCGATCGGTCTCGCAGGAGACGGCATCCTGTTCGCCACCGCGCCCCAGCATCATGTGCAGCAACCACGGCGGTTTTTCCTGGTGCGAACGGGCACGCCGGGTGCAAAGGATGGCGGAAGACTTTTGCTCAAACTCGGTCTGCACGAACAGATTGCTGAACGCGGGATGCGCCGTGTCTGCGGCGGGGGTGGCAAGCACCACTTCGGCATAACTGGTCAGTTCGATCACGCGCGGCGAGGAGGTGCGGTTGGTGAGGGTGATGCGCCGCAATTCAATGTCGTCTTCCGGCGACACGCTGATCTCGGTGTGGGTTTCGATTCCGGCATGCTGTTGCCGGAATTCCGCGCGCGATTGCGTGAAGATGGCTTCGTAACCTTTGGTCTTGCGCAAGGCGGGTTGATACGCGGTGGACCAGAATTCCCCAGTCGCCACATCGCGCAGATACGCAAACATGCCCCAGCAATCGCGCGTGGCATCTTCGCGCCAGCGGGTGACCGCCAGATCGCGCCAGCGGCTGTAGCCGCCCCCGGCACTACTGATGACCACGTGATAACGTCCGTTGGACAACAGGTGGACTTCCGGCACTGGCGGGGAGTGCTGCGTCAGCACACGCATGGTGTCTTCGTCGCTTCCGCCGGGTAGCTGGCTTTGCTCTAGTTTCAAATCATCCGACAATACGCTGGCGACGGTTCTGGGTGCGCGTTCCTGCAACAGCAAATCCGCGGCCTTGAGCAGCGGGCAAGCCATGAAGCGCCGCTGCATGGGATGGTTGTGCAGCAGGTTGTCCAGCGCCAGCAGGCTGATACCCTGGTGGTGTGCCATGTAGGAAAAGACCGTGGCACTGGTTTCGTCCGGCGGCAAACGTGCCGGCGTGTAGTCCACCGCTTCATAGAAACCGTAGCTGCCGGCGCGGCCTTCGGCGGCCAGCCGTTGCAGGTTTTCGCAGGCTGCCCTGGGCGCGATCATCAGCGCCATGGCGCTGGCGTAGGGCGCGATCACCAGATCATCGGCGAGGCCGCGTTTCAAACCCAGCCCCGGCACGCCGAATGCGCGGTATTGGTAGTTCCGCTGCACATCGATGCGGTTGTAGCCCGATTCGGAAATGCCCCACGGCACGCCGCGCGTGTTTCCGTACTCGATCTGTTGCTGCACCGCCGCCCGGCAACTGTGGTCCAGCAGGGTCTTCTCGTAGTTGGGCATGACCAGCAGCGGCATCAGGTATTCGAACATCGAGCCGCTCCACGAAACCAGTACCGGCTCCCCGCGCGAAACGATGAGCAGACGGCTCATAGAGAACCAGTGATCCTGCGGCACCTGCCCCAGGGCGATGGCGACATAGCTGCACAAGCGCGCCTCCGAAGCCAGCAGGTCATAGAAGCTGGCATCGCTGCGGTTCTCGGCGACATTGAAGCCGATGCTGAACAGATTCCGTTCCGCGTCGAGCAGAAACGTAAAGTCCATGTCGGCCAGTTCGTCGCCCTGTCTGGCCAGGGATTCCAGTGCCTGCAGACGCTGGCGCGCATGCTCGCCGGCCTCCAGCAAGCAGCGCGAGTGTTCGGCCTGACCCGCATCTGCGTCGAGCAGGGGGGCAAGCGATTTGGCCAGCAGCGCGATCTCGCGCAGGGTGAGCGGCTGGTCGAAGCGAATCAGTTTTTCGGCGAGGACGCCGGGTTTTTCGGCGAGGTCGCCGGACGCGCGCATCAAACTTTCATTGCCGTGCAGCCACGGCGCGAGGAAGCGTATTTCTTCCAGATGTTCCTCGCAGCTTTGCAGCAGCATTTGACTCCATTGTTTCTGCTCCTGCGTGGTGTGTGCGAATGTAACGACGATGTTGCGCACAAGGCCGGTCACCCGTTCCAGCAGTGCATAACCCGCGCGCAAGGTGGCGGGTGCGATCGCCAGTTCCGCGTCGAGTTGCGCCAGTTCGATGTTTTCCTCCGACAGCGCGGTGAGTATTTGTAGCGTGTCGCGCAGTCCGGCAAAGATCTGCGGTGTGTAGATGGGTTCGTCGGCCTGTTCGCGCAGCCCGGCGGCGAGCGTGAGCAAATGGGCCGCCAAGTTGCCGCTGTCCACACTGGAAACATAATGCGGGTGCAGCGGGTGCAGGGTGCGCGTTTCATACCAGTTGTAGAAATGCCCGCGATGCCGTTCGAGCTTTTGCAGGGTGGCAAAACTGTCATGGGTGCGGCGTAGCAGCCGTCCCACCGACAGGTAACCAAAATCGCGCGCGGCCAGATTCGCCAGCAGCGCCAGACCGATGTTCGTCGGCGAGGTGCGCGAGGCGATGACCGGGCCGGGATCTTCCTGGAAATTGTCCGGCGGCAGCCAGTTTTCCTGCGCGCTGACAAAGGTGTCAAAAAAATGCCAGGTTTTGCGGGCGCTGACACGCAGAAACCCGAGCTGCTCGGCGGTTAAATTTGCGGGAACCCGTGCAATCGGCTGGCTGATCCACCATGCGATCCACGGCGCGACGAACCATAGGCAAAAAACTGGAAAGACCGCTGCCAGTAGCGTCGGCTGCATGATGGCCAGGAATAATGCCGATGCCAGCGCAGTCACGGGGGCGATCCACATCCGGGCATAACAACTGGCGAGGTCGTTGCGCGAAACCAGTTCCGAATCGCTCGACGTTTTCCATTCCAGAAGCTGCTTGTGGGTCACCAGCAAACGCAGCAGCGTCCTGATGATCGCATCCATGCTGATGAAAGCATCGTAGGGTAGAAAGGCCAGGGTAAGAAGCATCTGTCCGAATTGGCGGGCGCCCGTATCGGCAACGCCGCGCAAATGCATGGGCCATGTCAGATCCGCCGGTTTGCGAAATGCGCTGCACGCCGCCAGCAATCCGGGAAAGGCAATGATGATAACGACCAGCAGCGGCCCCAGTTCGCCCAGTTGCGGAAACAGCAGCCATGAACCGAGCAACAGAAAAACCAGCGCAACCGGAACCAGACTGCGCCTGAGGTTGTCGAGTATCTTCCACTGGGACAGTACGGAAAGAGGATTGGCAATGCGGCCGGTATCGGAACCGGGAACCCGCGGCAACAGCCATTGCGTGATCTGCCAATCGCCGCGTATCCAGCGGTGACGCCTGTCGATATCGACGTTATAGCGGGAAGGATATTCTTCGAAAAACTCCACATCGCTCACCAGGGCGGAACGGGCATGACACGCTTCGAGCAGATCGTGGCTGAGGATGGTGTTTTCCGGGAAGCGTCCTTGCATGGCACGCTGGAAGGCATCCACATCGTAAATGCCCTTGCCGATATAAGAACCTTCCTGAAACACATCCTGATACACGTCCGATACTTCACGTGTGTAGGGGTCGATGCCGGCGTCGCTGGCAAAAAGCCGGACGAACCAGGATCTTCTGGCGCTCGGCAGACTCACGCCAACGCGCGGTTGCAGTATGCTGTAACCGGTGGTGACGATTCCGCGTATGGCATCGAACACCGGATGGTTCAGGGGATGAGCTATTGTACCCACCAGTTGCCGGGCGGCGTCGCGCGGCAACTGGGTATCGGTGTCGAGCGTGATTACATACTTGATGGATGACAAGACAGCCGTCTCGCCCACGATTCCGGAAAAACACTCACGCGAAGCGCCACGCAGCAGCGCGTTGAACTCCATGAGCTTTCCGCGCTTGCGTTCGTAACCCATCCATACACCTTCTGCGGCGTTCCAGCGGCGCGGCCGGTGCAGCAGAAAGAACCGGGTATTATTTCCTGCGGGATATTTCTGGTTCAGCATCTCGATCCCGGCTTGCGCCCGCTGTTGCAGCGCCTGATCACCGGGCATTATTTCTTCCGCCGCGTCTTTAAAATCCGTCAGCAAAGCGAAATGCAGGTATTGATCCCGATTCGCGAGATGATGTATCTCCAATGTCTCGATGAGACGATCAACGCCAGCCGGGTTTGTCAGCATGGTTGGAACGACCACCATGGTGCGGCAAGCCGGGGCGATGCCGGAAGAATAATCCAGCCGCGGCAACAGACAGGGTTTAACCAGCAGGGTGGACAGCCAATTCATCAGCGCCACTGCCAGTTGGCTGGCGCAAAGGAGTACCACAAAAACGAGAAAGGCAAGTTCCCATCCAGGCAAGGCCATTATCTCTGCCTGCCGCACAAACACGAATGTTGCGAGCAACGTCGTTGTCACGATGCCGCCCGCATAATAGGTGAGCGGAAAACGGCGGATGCCGCGTTCGATAACTGTACGCCAGGGCCACTGTACATGCGCCATGCGGCAAAGTGTCGAGTGGCCTTTGTCGATCAGATAGAACCCCACATGCGCGGTCCGTTCATGGCTCCCTGTTTGAAGAGCGCTGTCTGCGGCAAGCTGCACGGCCTTGCGCGCGACCTCCGCTTCCGGTAGCAGGCTGTGGCGGGAGATGGATTCCACCGAATGGCGGTAGCGGTCACGGGTCGAAAAATCCATCTTGCTGTAAACGTCAGCAGGATCGGTGCGCAAAATTTTCTCGACCAGACTCAGGGACTCCACGAATACCTTCCAGTCCATGGCACTCAGGAAGCGGAGACTGGCGATGCTGTGGCTGACGGAAACCCGGTCCGCTGCCTGATTTTGACTTTCTTGTTGAACCAGATGCTCGACGGTTGAACCTTGCTCAATGACTCGCTGTTCAAGCCAGCTGCGCGCGAGATGCAAGGCCGGACTTTGCCGCGACAAGCGCTGACTGAATTCCGCCACGAACGAACTGGTCAGGGGCGTATCCGACTTCGCCATATCGGCCACCACAATGACGAGGTGAGACGGGTTCTTCTCCGCCATACTCTGCAAACGATCTATCCACACAGTCGCCAGATTGAGATCCGCACGTGCAACAGTCAGGCGGCTGGCAACACGCTGGAGATTTTCTATCAGGCCAAGTCGCAACATGATGGGGATAGCCCACAGCTCGCCCAGTTGCAGGGATTCCACCGTTTGGTAAGCCGAGATGAAGGCAACGAGCGGCTCCGAATCGATCTGTGCGTCCACATGCGAGATCAAGTCATGCACGATGTCGTAAACGCGCGGCATTCCGGCACAGGGACCGTTCAGGAGGCGGGGCAATTCCCGACTGTAGCCACGGGGCAAATGTCGCTTGGCGATTTGAATCTGCTCTTCGATCAGATAAAAGTTGTCCAGCAGCCATTCTGCGGCGGGCGTGACACGCTTTCCCGCGCTGATGTCGAGCGTCGACTGATTGAAGTCTCTTAAGATCACCTCGTTTTGGACGAGCCTGTCCAACAGACTGTTGGAGCCCCTCCGGGTGACAACCTGATGAAAATTGGCAAGCGCCTTCGCATGCCGTGTCAATTGTTCGATGCTGAATAATTCCGAGCGCAAAGGTGCCGCACCTGCGTACGGATCTGTTTTTCTGCTTAGCCAGGTTGGCACGCGTAAAGAAAGAGTCTGCATATTTTTGATTCAGTGAGTTTCATGGATGACGCATGTGCCATTTTGCAGACCGGATAAAGACGGTTTCTTGCAGTGGCCTGGAAAAATTGTTGCGATTGCTCTTGTCATGTGGCCTCCTGCAACGCTAATTTCGTGCAGAAACATGGCGCTGGAGCGGGGGCGAGCAGTCGGATGGTGACGATGCCTATTCTGCATCGCTTGAGGCAATTATCCGGCTCGGCTTCAATTGCACTGCGGTAACGACCGGGCTTTGTCACATCATTTTCAGGGTGGAGCGTGCGACAACACCAAACATGAGGATATTGACACAGGCAAACATGAAAAATGTCGTGAGCATAGTGATCTCCTGAAACGAGTGATCGGTATCAGCACGTTCAATTGAGCATGCCGTCGTCATGTTGAAGTCGGATTCAGCAGTGCCGATGCCAGAGACTGGAGCAAATCATGAGCGACCATGGGGAGAATTGTCCGCTGCATGCGGGATGTTGTATGTACGTTGGCGAACGCAACGTGGAAACCTCAAATTGTTAGAAGATTCGGTTGCTCTGCTCGCCAAGGGGCGCTGAGTGTGACGGAGATTGTTCGCAACCAGAAGCCGCTCCATCGGTTGGAGCCTCTTGTAAAGCTCGCCCGCTGTGCCGCGAAGAAATTCACGGGCAGCAAGTATTTCCGGGGGGACGGGGGAGAGCAGGAAGTCTGCCGCCAGCACGGCGGCGTCTTGAAGTGGCCCGATAGCGCCTTGAGTGTCGATCAGAACAACGTCATATATTTCAGCATCCTTGATGCCCATGAGAGCATATTTGATCCGCACACGACCATCAGCCGTGTGCAGTATCCAGTTGGGTAGCTTTACTTGCGGGTCGTCGGAAACGATGATATCGAGGTTCTCGATCGCGGTGTGGCTGATGATGTCGCTGCTGATCGCGGCATCATGCACAAGTTTGGTCAAGCCTTGAGGCCACCCCTCTGGCCCGGACGGGGCGGGGTGGACGACTGAATAGTAGGATGAAAGCGTTGGCTGCACGTCGGCGTCTATCATCAAGACGCGGATGCCCAAATCGGCCAGTAAAGCTCCCAGATTGGCGGTGAGCGTGGTTTTGCCGACGCCGCCTTTAGTGCTGACTATCGTAACTTTAATCATGATGACACCCCATACGCAAGTTGAACAACTTGCCGGCTCTTTGGGAACCGGCCACTTACGCATCAGTGTGTCGAAGATATTAAATTAGATTGGCGCGGACTCAGCGAGTCCGAGCCTGCAACCCCTGCAATCCTTGGTGGAGGTGATCAGGATCGAACTGACGACCTTCTGATTGCGAACCAGACGCTCTCCCAACTGAGCTACACCCCCACGGTGGCCGAATGCTAAACAGAAATCTGCCGTTTGGGAAGTGGCAATTCGGCTATCTGGTAAAAATCAGTCAGGTCGTACATGTCATCGAACACCGCCGCAGCGCCAGAAAAATCCTGGTTGTGCGTGTAGCGGTTATAGATGACAAAAGTTTTGATACCTGCCGCAAGGCTCGAGCGCAGGCCGTTTTCGGAATCTTCCAGCGCGATGCAATCGGCGGCGGGCAAGCCCATTTTCTCCAGTACCCATAAATAAATATCCGGCGCGGGTTTTTTGTGCGGCACGATGTCGCTGCAGCCGATTACCTCGAACCAGCTCTCGCCGTCCGTGCCCAGCCCTTGCTGCAGCAGCGTGGCGACATTTTCCGGCGAAGTGGTGGTGGCGATGGCGAGGCGGAGCCCGCCGTTGCGCGCATCGGTCAGGAGTTGTTTGATGCCGGGGCGCAGAGGGATATGGCCTTCGCGCAGCATGGCGGTGTAATGCACGGTCTTGGCCTGGTGCAGATGCTTGACGAATTCTTCAAAATTTTCGGGCTGGGTAAAGCCGGTCAAAAAACTGCCCACGAAGTATTTGATGCGCTCCTTGCCGCCGGTGACCTTGAGCAGCTTGTCGTACAGCGCGACATCCCAGTGCCAGTCGAGCCTGTTTTCGGCGAAAGCCTTATTGAACGACTGGCGATGCCCTTCCTCGGTATCGGCGAGCGTACCGTCCACATCAAATATGATGGCTTTGATGGCCACGATATCGGGTGAGGTCTAGCGCCCCATCCCGGGAAATTTTCCCGCCATGCCGCGCATCAGCTTGGCCATGCCACCGCCCTTGCCGAGCATTTTCATCATTTTCTGGGTTTGCTCGAACTGGTTGAGCAACTGGTTGACGTGCATCACTTGCACACCCGCACCGGCGGCGATGCGCCGTTTGCGCGATGCCTTGATGAGTTCCGGCTTGCCGCGCTCCTGCGGCGTCATCGAGTTGATGATGCCTTCCAGACGGTTGATGGATTTGTCATCCACCTTGGAGCCGGCCGCTGCCTGGCTGAGTTGCGCGGGCAGTTTGTCCATCAGCGCGGACATGCCGCCCATCTTGCGCATTTGCACGATCTGCATCTTGAAATCGTTGAGATCGAAGCCTTGCCCGCTTTTGACTTTTTTGGCGAGTTTTTCGGCTTCGGCGACATCCACCCCGCGCTGCGCTTCTTCGATCAGCGACAGCACATCGCCCATGCCGAGCACGCGCGAGGCCATGCGTTCCGGGTGGAAGGCTTCGAGGCCGTTGAGCTTTTCGCTCACGCCGACAAATTTGATCGGCTTGCCGGTGATGTGGCGCACCGACAAGGCCGCGCCACCGCGCGCATCGCCGTCCAGCTTGGTGAGGATGATGCCGGTCAGCGGCAGCGCCTCGCCGAACGCCTTGGCGGTGTTGACCGCATCCTGGCCGGTCATCGCGTCGACCACGAACAGCGTCTCAATTGGCTTGAGTGCGGCGTGCAATTGCTGGATCTCTTCCATCATCGCGGCGTCGATGGCAAGGCGTCCGGCGGTATCGACGATCAGCACGTCGTGGTAATGCCGCTTCGCAAAATCCAGCGCGGCCAGTGCGATGTCACGGGGTTTCTGGCTGATGTCCGAGGCGAAGAAGTCGATCTCCATCTGTTGCGCCAGCGTGCGCAATTGTTCGATCGCGGCAGGGCGATACACGTCGCAACTGACCAGCAGCACTTTCTTTTTCTGCTGGTCGCGCAGCAGTTTGGCGAGTTTGCCGCTGGTGGTAGTTTTACCCGCGCCCTGCAAGCCTGCCATCAGGATCACGGCAGGCGGCACGGCGGCGAGATTCAGCGCATCGTTGTGTTCGCCCATCAGCTTGGTGAGCTCGCGGTGTACCACGCCGATCAGCGCCTGCCCCGGATTCAGGTTGCCGATGACCTCCTGCCCGAGCGCGGCCTGCTTGACTTGGGCGATGAAATCCTTGACGACCGGCAGCGCGACGTCGGCTTCGAGCAGCGCCATGCGCACTTCGCGCAAGGTGTCCTGGATGTTGCTTTCGGTGAGGCGCGCCTGGCCGCGCAGCGTTTTGATGACGCCGGAAAGGCGATTGGTCAGATTGTCCAGCATATGGGTATGTTATTGCGTATGGTGTAGAATCTGCGAAGTCTAAAACATCCTGACAAAAATGCCTAACATTCTCCTTTCCCTGATCGTTTCTGCCGCCTATGGTGTGCTGTCCGCCTATTTCTGGCGGGCGCAGGGGCGCGGCCAGGAAGATGCGTTAAGCCGGGGTGCGGTGGGGCATCTGGTGCTGATCCCGCTGATTTTGCACGGCTATCTGCTGACACAGAATGTGTTTGCCAACGGCGGGTTCAACCTGAGCATGACCAACGCGCTGTCACTGATTATCTGGCTGACGCTGCTGGTCTATTGGCTGGCACGTTTTTTCTACCCCATTGGCGGATTGCAGGCGCTGGTGCTGCCCCTGGCGGCGGTGACCGTCCTGCTGCCAGAACTTTTCCCGTCCGCGCACCAACTGGAAAATACCGGCTTGCTTGCTTTCAAAGCGCATATCGCCGCCGCGATGCTTGCTTACAGCCTGTTTACCATCGCCATGCTGCATGCGGTGTTGATCTCGCAGGTAGAAAAACGCCTGCATCACGCGAACTTGCCGCGTGTTCTGCAAAGCCTGCCGCCGCTGCTGACCATGGAAACCCTGCTGTTCCGTATAATCGCCATCGGCTTCGTGCTGCTGACGCTGACGCTGGCATCCGGCGTGGTGTTTTCCGAGGAAATTTTTGGCAAGGCGTGGCAGTTCAACCACAAGGCGCTGTTTGGCTTTATCTCATGGTGCGTATTCGCCGTGCTGTTGTGGGGACACCACTTCTACGGCTGGCGCGGGCGCGTTGCGGTGCGCTGGACGGTGAGCGGCTTTGTGTTCTTGCTGCTGGCTTATCTGGGCACCAAGTTTGTTGTGGAAGTTTTGCTGCACCGATGAGGCCGTTGATTTTCTGCCCTTGTGCCATCCTTGGATGGCAACAAGTTCGGCCTGACGTCATTTCGCCAGAAGCTGTGCTGGCAACGGGAGGTTAAAGCAGGATGGAGCCGGAAGAAAACCAGCCGCCCCGCATTTGCAGCATCGTCTCTCTCGATATTGCGCATTTCTCACAGCAACCCGGTGAGGTGCAATTTTCATGGCGCATCGAACTATCCACGCTGCTCGACCGATGCCTGGAAGGCATGGAGCCGGATCGCAGGATTGTTACCGACACGAGCAGTGGGGCTGTGCTTGCCTTTACGTTATCCCCGGAAGACGCCTTCTCGTTCTTGCAGCGCCTATACAACGAATTGCCAAAACTTCGAAATTTTGCCTTGCGGGTTGGTGTGCATCTGGGGCCATTGCGCGTGGTGCAGGGATCGAGCGGTCGCCCCGGCATAGCCGGTGAGGGCGTCAATGCCGCGCAACGCGCCATGAGATTTGCCGGCGCCAACGATGTGCTGGTCTCGCGGGCGTTTCAAGAGGAAATTATCCGCCTGGCACTCGGCAACGCCGACATGTTTTCACGGTATGGCAAGCAGTCCAACAAGCTTGGGCGAGAGCATGATTTGTTTCGGATGAGACTGCAGCCAGCACCTTCTGAGCCAGCAGAACCCGAACCGCTCAGGAAATCAGCGCCCCCGGAATTTTCAGCGCTTCTGGAGCCATCGGCACTCCTGGAACCCGTGCTTTTGGAACCCGTGCTTCTGGAACCTGTGCTTTTGGAGCCTTCAGCGCCCCCGGCGTCTTCAGTGCTCTTGGAATCCCCAGCGCCTCTGGAACCTTCAGCAACCCCAGAGCCCCCAGCCATTCCAGCGGCCCCAGCTCTTCTGGAGCCTTCTGAATCTTTGGTATCCGATACTCAGAACACAAGCCCAACGCGGCCGACAGCAAAATGGCCTGGCTTCGGCATCAAGACTATCATGGGCGTGTTTCTGATAGCTGTCGCCTGCATCTGGTTATGGGTAGCGCTGAGCAACTCGGAGCACCGCCCAACGCCACCTTCCGCCGTCAATTCCGCAGCACCGGATTCCGCGGCACCGGATTCTGCGACTCCGGCGCCCGAACACAGCACCAATGACTCTCAAGCGCCCGCTCAACCTGAACAGGCAAATTCAGACGTATCGAAACAGCCACATTTGACCGTCGATCCGACCTCCGGTAAGGTTGCAACACCCAAAAAGGATCCGCGTGGCAGTTTGGATCGTTGTCCAAATTGTTCATGCACCGATTTGATGACGAAGCTGTCGCTTGGAAGTGCGTTGAATCAAACAGAACGCCGTTACCTGGCCGAACGCTGCAAAAAATGACAAGGGAGAATGCCGATGTTTGCTGCCGCTAAAAGGTTGTGGGTGATTGTCGCGCTGTCTGCGATTATGGCCGCATGCGCGTCGCCGCCGCCACCCAAACTGCCCGCCAAGCCGATGGACTTTGAAACCGCCATCCGCGCGCTGACCGGAAATCTGCTGACCCAATTGAATAGCAATCTGCCTTTCCTGGTGTCCGACGAAATCACCGTGGCGGTTGAGCCGATGATCGACGCCAATACCGCCGAGGTAACGATGGCGAGCCGCCGGATCGACGAAATCATTCTCGATGAAACCCGCAAACAGTTCCCTAAAATCAAGCTGCAGGCGCTCAACTCGAAATCTGCCGAAACCGCCCAATACTTGCTCACCGGCATGATCAAGCCGGAGCAGAGAGGCGATGCCAAAGGGGCGGCACTTTATTACATCAGGTCAGCCATTATCGACTTGAAGACCCATCGTGTGGTCGCCAACACCGATGTCCGGGTGATTGATCCCAATCTGGACGCGACTCCGATCAGCGCCTTCCAGGATAACCCGATGTACACCAGGGATAAGCGGGTCGACAGTCTGGCCAAAATTGTGGGAACCGAGCCCGGACAGTTGGCGGATAAAGGCTACATGGATGGCTTGACGACGGCTGCGCTGATGGCCGATGGCGACCGCATGTACGACGGAAAAAACTACGAAAAAGCGCTGGGTTATTACAAGGAAGCCTCGCTGCGCGCCGATGGCCAGGTAATGCGGACCTATGCCGCGATGTATCAGGCATACCGCAAACTCAACCGGATGGAAGATGCCGAAATCGCCTTTGGCCGCATGATCGCGCTGGGTTACAGCACCAACAACATGAACATAAAACTTTTGTTCAGCGTGGCGAGCACCCAGTTCATCGCGGACCCGGATATGCGCAGCCAGTACGCTATCTGGCTGCGCCAAATTGCCAGGTTTTTTGCCAAGGCCGACAGCTGCCTGAACATTGTCGGCCACAGCAGCCGCACGGGCAATGAAGCCTTCAACGAATCGCTGTCGCTGCAACGTGCTCAAGCCGTACAAAATCTGATGCAGAAGGATTTCCCGAACATCATGTCACGCTCAAAAGCGGCCGGGCGCGGCTGGAAGGAAAATATCGCCGGGCTGGGCAGCGACGACATACGGGACGCCGTCGACCGCCGGGTCGAATTCAGGGTTGTGCCGTGCCGCGACATTGCCGAATAACTATTGAAGACATGGACATCCCAGGCTTCCGGCTTCACCCGCTAAAGGGAAGCGAACGTGGACGTTGGTCAATATGGGTAAATGGTAATTGGCGCGTTACGTTCGAGTTTGAAAACTGCAACGCATATGTTTTGGACTACGAGGATTATCACTAATGGCTATGCACAATCCACCTCACCCCGGCGCATTTATTCAAGTGGTCTATCTAGCACCGAACGAAATCAGTTGCAGGGAGCTCGTCCTCAAATTGGGTGTTGCCGCCTCGACTCTTAATCGCGTTTTAAACGAAACCAGTAGCGTGAGTCCTGAAATGGCTCTTCGCCTCTCAAAAGCATTGGGGCGCTCATGGTTTCCGACCCGGAAATAAAAAAGGTCGCGCTCATCTGCGACAAAACTTACGTTGACAAAGCAGATGGCCGAAGCGGTGGAGTAGGAACCGAAACTCAGATCATTTCACCAGAAATCTATCGTAGCCAAGCACAAGACAAGTTTGTCGCAATCGTCAAAGAGCGGGACGATGAAGGAAAGGCATATCTTCCTGTCTATTATCGTTCTCGTATTTACATCGACTTCAGCGATCCAAGCTCGGAAGCTGAAAACTTTGAAAAGCTGATTCGTTGGGTGTACGAACAACCCCTTTATAAAAAACCAAGTCTTGGTCAGAAACTAGGGTTTCTTTCCGAGGAACAGCGAGCAGTCTCATTGGGTACTTCGTCGCGACAGAGGCGTGCGCTTGATGCAATCAAGAGCGGACGAGATATAGTGGACCCTGTTTTCAAGACAGCAGTTTAAGATGTGCGCTGTCATAAAGGAAGAAAAGAAATGAGCGAAGCGAAGAAGCGTAAAACCCACACCCCGGAGTTCAAGGCGAAGGTAGGTTTGGAGGCGTTGCGAGGT
>JAUYJO010000119.1 GCA_030700315.1 Gallionella sp. | reverse complement strand
TCCTGCTTCTGCTCCTTTTCCTGATCCTGTTTCTCGCCGCCCTCGGTGTTCGACGGCGACGATTTCTCCGGGTCGCCTGCCTCCGGTTTCTCCTGGGCGGGTTGGGCGGCTTCTGCGGCGGCCTTAACCTTTTTCTTCTCGTCGAGCTTGGGGATGACCGCCGGCGGCGTGAAGCCGATGCCGGGGTCGCGCGGCAGCAGCACCGGCGGTTTCGCCTGTTGCACCAGCACCACTTGCCCGGCGGCCACGTCCATGCTGCCCTGGGCGTTGCCGGTGCGCACCGCGCCGAAACGCACCGCGAAATAGGTGCCGTCCGCCAGCGCGCCGCAGTCGCCCTGGCAGAGCCGCATGTCGTACTGGGTGCCGCGTATGCCCACTGTGGCCGTGGCGGTTTTGCCTTCGTAGGCGTCCTTGTCGCCACGCTTGCCGATCAGGCCGGTCACGGTGCGCAGCCCGCCCTTGAGCATGCTGAAGGAAAATTTGTCTTCGGCGGGTTTGTCGGCGTTAAAGCGGTAGCTTTCGACTTTGAGCCGCGAGTTGGGGCGCAACACTATTTCGCCGCCGTCGGTCATTTCCAACCGGGCGTAGGCGTTGGTGCCGGTGATCATCGTGTCGCTTTCGCCGACTTTGGTGCCGACCGCTGCGGGCAGGATGGTGCCGTCGGCTTTTTGCACGGAGATCTTGCCGGAAAGATGCGTGATCGTGCCGTCTGCCCAGGCGGGTGTCAGGCAGAGGCAGGACATCAGTGCGATGAGGCAGCGTTGGATTGGGGTTGCGCTTATCCCAAAAAATCCATTCGAACCGAATCGTCCCTTCCCCCTTGCAGGGGGAAGGTTAACGTGAAACAGCCCAAACCCCTCCCAGTCTCCCCTTGTCAGGGGAGGAGTCCGGGCTCTCCCCCTGCAAGGGGGAGGGGATGTTGGGGCTAATGAACTATTCGGGCTTAACGGATTATTTGTGTTCATGTCGATTCCTTAACGGCACACCAGCATTTGGCCTCTGGGGCTTTCTGTCTGGACGATCTGGTCTGCGGGTTTTTGTACGGTGGTGTTGGCGACCGTGACGGTTTGAACCGCCGCCGGTTTGGCGGCGGGCTGGCTTTCGGCTTCACTGTCGCTATCGTCTGCTCCTGAACCCTGAGTGGGCGGCGACGAGGAGGCCGGGGCGGGCGCGCTGTCGCCAGACGAACTCGTGGTGTCGGATGAGCCGGTGTCGGAAGACCCCGAAGACCCGGAAGACTGGCCGCCCGCATCCGTGGAGTTGCCGGTATCGCCCGAACCGCTCGCGGGAGCGGCGGTTGGTTCCAGCATTGCGGGCTGGGGCGCGTCAAGGGCGAAGCTTTGTCTCCCTTCCTGCGCGATGTCAGGCGCGATGCTCGCGGTGGTGATTGGCAGGGTGCTGGCATTGGCCGCAGCGGCGGCATCCGTGGCGGCTTGGGCGGCGGCCTGGGCGGCTGCGGCATCCACGGCGGCCTGGGCTGCGGCTTGCGCGGCGGCGGCATCAGCGGCGGCTTGGGCGGCAGCGGCATCTGCGGCAGCCTGGGCAGCGGCTTGCGCGGCAGCGGCATCCGCGGCAGCCTGGGCTGCTGCTTGAGCGGCGGCGGCATCCGCAGCAGCCTGGGCGGCGGCTTGTGCGGCAGCGGCATCGGCTGCGGCCTGGGCGGCAGCTTGTGCGGCGGCAGCATCGGCAGCGGCCTGGGCAGCAGCTTGAGCGGCGGCAGCATCGGCAGCGGCCTGGGCTGCAGCTTGCGCGGCGGCGGCATCGGCTGCGGCCTGAGCGGCGGCGGCATCTGCGGCAGCTTGCGCGGCAGCGGCATCCGCTGCGGCCTGGGCGGCGGCAGCATCCGCAGCAGCTTGGGCAGCAGCAGCATCGGCTGCAGCCTGGGCAGCGGCGGCATCCGCAGCAGCCTGGGCAGCAGCAGCATCCGCGGCAGCCTGGGCTGCGGCAGCATCTGCGGCAGCCTGTGCAGCGGCGGCATCGGCTGCAGCTTGGGCAGCAGCAGCATCGGCTGCAGCCTGTGCAGCGGCGGCATCCGCGGCAGCCTGTGCAGCGGCAGCATCCGCAGCAGCCTGGGCGGCGGCAGCATCCGCGGCGGCCTGAGCGGCGGCGGCATCCGCAGCAGCCTGTGCGGCAGCAGCAGCGGCAGCGGCAGCGGCATCAGCCGCCGCCTGATCAACCGCAATGGTCAGCACGCCATTGTTCAACGTGGTAAAGGCGTAGTTCCCAGCCGCCAAAGTGCCCGCGCCCGTGACGATGCTGGCCGTGCCGACGGGCGTGGTGGTATTAGCCGTGGTAGTCAGCGAAGGCGCGCCGGTCACAGCCGCTGTGCTGGCATTCTCGCCATTCACGTAGCCGGTGATGGTGCTGGTGAATGTTGGGTTGGCTGCGCCGAAGATGCGGCTGGCGTTGTTGGCGGTGACGGTCAGCGGGGCCGGGGTGATGGTGCTGGTCATGTTGTTGGCGTAGGTGACGGCGTAATTAGCGCCGCCGTTGCTGTCATTCACCGTGACACCGCTGGTGGTGACGGTCTTGTTGCCGCTGCCGACATTTTTGTCGGTGAAGGCGAAGCTGCCGCCGCTGAGCGTGTCGCCGCCGAACAAGGTGCCGCCAGTCACGGTTGCTGCACCCGCCGCCGTGAGCAGGCCATCGTAAGTCTTGGTGACGTTGCCGGTGCTCAGGGTCAGCGGGGCGGCGGTGATGGTCGCTACCTGCGTGCCGCCGGTGAAGGTGTAGTTGCTGGCCAGGCCGGTACCGTTGCCCAGCGTGAGGCTGCCCAGGGTGACCGGTTTGTTGACGCCGACGTTTTTGTCGGCGACGGTGCCCGTGCCGCTGAGGGTGAGCGTTTGCCCGCCCACCAGGCCGCTCAGCGTGAAGATATTTGCAGCCACATTGGCCGTGCCGTCGTAGGCGCGCGTGCCGGTCATGCCTATCACATTCAGCGCGACGGCGTTGATGGTTAAGCTTCCGCCGCTGAGGTCGTAGCCTTGCTGGGTGGAGTAGTAGCCGCTGCTGTAATTGCCCGCATTGGTTCCGGTGGC
Source organism: Gallionella sp. (assembly GCA_030700315.1). Lineage (GTDB taxonomy): Bacteria > Pseudomonadota > Gammaproteobacteria > Burkholderiales > Gallionellaceae > Gallionella. The sequence continues at coordinate 27,529 of JAUYJO010000119.1, read as the reverse complement.
GGCAGTGCCCAACACACCGGCAAGGGCGGTGGTTGTGCCGCTTTGGGCTGTGCCGTTGTAGGTCGCGGCAACGTCGGTGAGCGTCAACGGGGTCAGGAAGCTGGCCAGCAGGGGTGCGGTGTGGCCTTCGTAGATGCGCCACACCGCACCGCTGCCGCCGGTGTTGGCGATGTTCCAGCCGGTGTAGCTGGCGAGTTGCATCATCTGGGCGGTGGTCAGGCCAGTGCCGCCTGCGGAAATTGATTCGCCGGAGATGGTGGTGTCCCAGAAGCTGTTTGTGACCGATCCGCTGCTGTTCCCCACAAACCCGCCGACATTAGCGGCTCCGCTTACGCTACCCGTGGCGTAGCTGTTGCTGATGGCACCCTCGTTGTCGCCTACCAACCCACCCGCATTACCTGTCGTGCTCGTTACGCTACCCGTCGCATAGCTGTTATTGATTGTACTGTTGACCGTTCCCCCAGCGGTATACACATATCCCACCAACCCACCGACCCGGTAGGGTCCGACCACATTACCCGTAGCGTAGCTGTTGCTGAGCGTACCTTTATTCTCCCCCATGAGGCCACCGACATAACCCACCGTGCCCGTTACATTGCCTGTAGCATAGCTGTTACTAACCATGCCGTTGCTCCATGCTGTCAGGCCACCTGCCCAGGTAGCACTGCTTACATTGCCGGTGGCGTAGCTGTCTGTGACTGTGCCTGTTCCATAATTGATCCCAACCAGTCCACCGGCGTAGTTGGCAATAGTCGTCACGTTGCCAGTTGCGTAACTGTTGCTGATCGCGCCGAAATTTTCCCCAGCCAGAAACCCTCCCCACTCATATGCGCTGACAGCGCCTCCAACCAACCCTACGTTACTAATGGTGGCAGTCGAGGTTGTATAACCAAACAGACCTACATAACTTGTTGTTGGCCGATTGATGGTGAGATTGCTGATGGTGTGACTCAGCCCGTCGAATGTTCCGCTGAATTGGATAGTTGGTATCGTAAGATATGATGCTGTTACTCCCCCAACCGGCACAAACCCCGCCCCTGCATTCCAGTTCACCGTGCCTGTAGCGTCAATGTTGTTGGCCAGTGTGTAGCTCTTGCCGAGCATCCCGCTGCTGCCCATGCCCTGCACGCCGTAGATGTCGGCCAGTTGATACGGTGTCGCGGCCGTTCCGTCGCCGCCGAGCGCGCGGATGAAGGTGCCGCCCGCAATCCTGAAGTCGTTTGCGGAAAAACTCGGGAGCGTCGCGGCGACCTGGTTCCAGGTGCCGCCGCTCAGCGTGAATATGCCCGTGCCGACACTGTTGCTGGCGTTGATGGTGCCGACTGCGTTCAGGGTCAGCGTGTTGGTTGCTGCCGTGCCGACGTTCAAACCGTTGGTGGTCGTGGTTGCGCCAAGGCCGATGTCATCCGTGGTCAGCGAACCGATGTTAAAGGAGCCGTTATCGGCATAGCTCATCGTCGCCGTGGCGCCGGTAAGATTGCCCGCCAGCGTGGTGACATGGTTGGTGGCTGAAGTCAGGCTGGCCGTGGCGGACGTGTCGCCCAGCACGCGCAAACCTACCGCCGTGATCGAACCGTTGGTCTGGGTAATTGCCCCGCCGCCGACTGCGTCGAGGGTCACGTTGCCGGTGGTGTTGATGGCTGCGCCCAGCAAGATGAAGCCTCTGCCATTCAGGCTGCGAATTAGAATATCCCCCGAGGTTCCATTACCGATGGGATTTCTCAGCCATATACCCGCTCCAACGCCGCTAACCGCATCGCCGATTATATTGATCTGGCCAGAGGTGGAAGTTACCGTTGATTCACTAAGATACGAGTCAATATCCACACCAACCCGAGAACCACCCGTGCTCGTGTTTACTCCATAAAGAGTCAAAGTGCCGCTGTTGGTTCGCACCGCACCGGCATTTACTACATTTATTCCACGAGTACCATTTACAGCAACAACACCATCCCCGGCAGTACCGTTAATAGTGACGCTGCCTAAACCAGTAGCCTGTACAGTGGAGTGGTTGTCCACAAAAACGCCAATGGACGCTTCTACTCTGCCAGACGTGCCGTTGATCAGAATATCGCCATCAACGCTGCTGACTGAACAGGTTCCATTTTGGTTGTTGCCAATACTGACACCCAATGTTGCTACTGAATTAGACCCTGCATTCATGGATTGCCCGGCCAGTGTGATCGTGCCGGCACCAGTGGTGCTCACAGCGCCCCCACCGCTGACCTCAACACCAATTGCAAAAGGATACACATAGCCAGCACCAAGACCATTGGTCACCGCATCTGCAATGCCGTTGATGACAATATTTCCGCCCCCCGCCGTCAGATTGCCGCCTACATAAACGCCGGTGCCTCCATGAAACGCAGCAGTACCCTGCGCAAACCCAACCCCCGCGCTGATCGCGCCGCTTCCACCCCCCAGCGTAATATTCCCGCCGTTGCTGCTGATCTGAGTCCCCGCCGCCAACGAAATCGCACCGCCGTTCAGCCCATCCGAATCGGAATCCAGAATCACATTCAGCGGCGCAACCGTGCCGGTGATCGAGCCGCCCGTGCCCAGCAAAATATTGTTGATCGCTTGCAGCGTCAGCGTGCCGCCCACGTTGCCCGCAATCGCGCCGTTGACGGTCATGCTGCCCGCCGATTTCAGCAGCGTGATGCCTCCGATATTCAGCGTCCCGGCAGTCTGGGTATAGTCATTTGCGGTCAAACCTGTATAGGCCGTCAGCGTGCCGCCGTTAAGCGTGAGGTTGCCGAGCAGCGTCGATGTCGCGCCGCCAGTGCCACTGATGGTCAACGCGCCGCCCGTGCCAATGGTCAGGTGGTTGTTGGCATCGGAATTCAACGCCTTGATCGTCTGGCTGCTGCTGGCAAGATTGACCGTAACCCCAGCGACCAGATTGAGATAAGTGACATCGGCGCTGCCCGGCAGGGCATTGCCGCTCCAGTTGGCGACATCGGCCCAGTTGGTCGTGCCCGCACCGCCGTCCCAGCACACACCGGAACAGGCGACACCGGTGTGAGTGAGGCGGTAAGTGTTGGCGGTAACGATGGCACCGTTGACACCGAAAGGCAGATTCGAGGTGGCAAAACTCCCGCTGGCCGTGCCGGCGGTAATCACGTCGAAGCTCTGCAAGTTTGTGGTAAAGCCGTTGATCAGCGTGCTGCTCAGCGTGCTGCTCAGCGTGCCGCCCAGCGTGGCCGTGCCGGACACCGTCAGTACGTCGTATTGCGTATTGGCCGTAGCGCCGCCTATCTCCATATTGAGATTGGAACCAGTGGAGAGTTGTACATCACCAGTAATGCTCAGCGTGCCGGCAGTACCCGTTCCACCCGGATTAATGTTGCCTTGATTGATCAGCTTCGATGCGGCCGTACCAACTGCAATCGTGCCAGCACCGGACAACGTGCCGGTGTTGGTGAAGCCAGCGGTTTTCTGAAAGGTGGCTCCCGACAATACGTTAATAATGCCACTTTGCGTCAGGTTACCCGCGATGCTGAGCGTGCCAGCATTGACATTGACCGTGCCGGTGTTGTTGAAAGCGATGCTGCCGGCAATCGCGTGCGTGCCGGCAGCCGTCTGGTTCAGCGTTCCCTGGTTGTTAAATGTGGATGTGCCAGCGTTGTAGAACAGCGGGGTGCCATAAGTGCTAGAGAGGTTGATGACGCCGCCTGCGGCGTTGGTCAGCGTGTTGGTGCCGCCGTTTATGTACCCAAGGTAAACCCAGTCGTCGCCGCCTACCGTCAGTGTTCCGCTATTAACCCACGTCCGGCCGCCTTCGATGTACAGACCATTCGTCCCGGCGATGCCGTCGTCTATCGTGCTCGACCCCTGTGTCGTCAGCGTACCCGTGCCCTTCATCGTGCTGCCCACTGTGACGTTGAATGGGCCGCTCACCGTCACCGCCCCAGTCCCACTCAACGTGCCGCCGGAAAGATTCAGCGTCCCGATACTCATCGCCGAATTGATCGCTGCGTTTCCGGACGACAAATTGACCGTCTTCCCCGCCGCACTGATGGTGCCACCATTGGCGTTCAGTGTCGCAGTGCCCAGCAACACCGAGCCCGCTCCGCTCGTATCCGAATCCGGGTTGAACACCATGTTCAACTGTCCGGTCGTCGAGGTGATGCTGGCATTCAGGTTAATGTTGTTGTGGGCATTGAGCGTCAGCGTGGCATCTGCACCCGTCGTCTTGCTGATGGCGCTGCTGACGGTGATGTCGCCCGCTTCGGCAAGCCCACCCGTGGTATCGATGGTGACGCTGGTTCCCGCATTCAGTGCCGTTTGAATGGTTGCTGCTGTGATAGTGGAGCCGGTGGCAGTGGGTGTCCAGATGCCCGTCGCGAATGTGCCGCCCGCATCGGCAGTTGCGGTGATGGTGACGTTGATCGGGTCAAGCAACCAGCTACCTGATTTTCCATTTAGTGCGGTTGCATCAATCCTGATGCCTGCGGCATCAAGGTAGTGTCCGGAGGTTTCGATGAAGCCGCCGTTGCCGCTGTTTGCGCCGCCTCTGGCGGAGATGCTGCCGTAGGCGCGGGTGGTGTCGTCGGCCCAGACGATGATTTTGCCGCCGTTGCCTACTCCGTTGTCTACCCCCTCTCCCCAACCCTCTCCCGCGAGGGGAGAGGGAGTAAGGATGCCACCGTCGGCGCTGAGGGTTGCGGTGGGGGCGATGTAGGTGGCTTGGGCATTGCTGCCCTCGCCATCCCCCAATGGGAGAGGGAGTTTGCCCTGGTAGTCGCCGCCGATGAGAATGGTGCCGCCGTTTTGTGCGCCGTTGGCGGTGATGGTGGCGCCGTCCATGACGCCAACTTGGTTGCCAAGGACTTGGATGGTGCCGCCGTTGCCAGAAATCCCCCCCAGCCCCCCTTTTGCAAAGGGGGGAGCTAAAGGTGAGGCGGAGGCATCGAGGGTGCCGGAGTTGAGCGTTTGTCCGCCTTCGAGCAGGATCACGCCGCCTTGCATGGATAGCCCGGTGGCCCGGATGATGCCGGTGTTGTTCACCACGCGGTCGATGGCATCCTTCGCTTGGCCTGCGGTCAGGGTGATTTGCGCGCCTTCGATGCTGCCGGAATTCTCGATGCTGGCTTTGAGCGCGGCATCTTCGACTCTTGCGCGGATCAGGCCGTCGCCGGTGAGGTCGACGGCGACGCTGTTGCCTGCGGCGAGGGTGACGGTGGTGGCAACGATCTGCCCGGCGTTTTCTACGCTGTTGCCGATCAGGGCCGCGCTGCCCAGCGCGTTGATGAGGCCTTCGTTGCGGATTGCGCCTGCGCCTGGGTTGGTGAGGCGGTAGTTGCCCGCCATGAAGTCTTCGTTGCCGAGACTCATGGTGGTGGCGAGAATGCCGCCGACGTTGACCTGCGCGCCTTTGGCGAACAGCATGCCGTTGGGGTTGCTGAAGAACACTTGGCCGTTGGCGTTGAGCTTGCCGTAGATTTCGGTGGCGCTGTTGCCGGTGATGCGGTTCAACGCGACTGCATTCGCATTGGGCTGGTTGAAGTTGACGGTGGCGGCGCTGCCGATGTTGAAGCTTTGCCAGTCGATTGCAGCGCGCTGGCTGGATTGCTGGACGGTGAGGGCGTTGGCGGTCTGGCTGATGGCGGCTGTGCCTGCGGCGATGCTTCCGCCGGTGGGCAGCGCGCCCAGGTCGAGGGCATGGGCGGGCGTGCCGGTGAGGGCGAGCGCCAGGGTGAGGGGTGCGTAGGGTGGGCACGCCTTTGTGCCCACGCGGAGATCGAATGAAGCTGACGCCGCACCGCGTGGGCAGATGGAGCCTGCCCACCCTACGGTGGAGCCAACCGTGCTGGCGGGCTTGCCGCGCGCCTTGGCGATTTCGGAGACTGCCACGAAAGAGTTGGTAACTTCGTTCCAGATGACTCGGTAGATGTGGTTCATGGGTTTACCTTTGCAAGGGTCACGTTAAAATTTGATTCGAGCCGGGCGCGCCGGAGTAAAAAATGGGAAGCTGTCTACGCCCTGCTTCTCCAAAAAAACAGCGGTTATTGCGTTTACTTTTCCTCTTAAGTGGTTACAATAACCACTATGAATAGCAAGCAAATTATCAGGCAACTTGAAGCGGACGGATGGACACTGCGCGGCGCGAAAGGGAGCCATCATGTATTTACCCATCCAACCAAGCCGGGGCACATCTGCGTGCCGCACCCCAAGCCGGATTTGGGCGTTGGCTTGGCACACAAACTGCTGAAACAGGCGGGATTGAAATAACAAAGGAGATTGAACATGAAGTTTATTCTTGCGATTGAACCCGCTACAGAGTCCACCTGCTTTGGGGTGGTTGTGCCCGATCTGCCCGGCTGTTTTTCCGCTGGCGACACTCTGGACGAGGCCATCGACCATGCGCGTGAAGCAATTGATCTGTGGTGCGAAACGGTGATCGAGGACGGTGGCGATGTGCCCGTCGCCAGGAGCTTGGCGGAGCATCAAGCCGATCCCGAATTTGCGGGCTGGGTGTGGGCGGTTATTGAAGTGCCGGTAGAGCGTTATTTCGGGCCGGCGGAAAAGCTCAACATCACCTTGCCGCGCTTGTTGCTGGCAAAAATAGATGAGTACACCCGCGCCCACGGGGAAACGCGCTCCGGCTTTCTGGCCGAGGCCGCCCGGTTGGCGATGCGCTAACGTGCGCCCGTTCGTGGCGTTGATCGGCAAGGTTAAGGAGCCGCAAGCGTGGGCAACGATGTCGAGAACATTCCCCGCAAGGCGAACAAACGCGAGGTGAGATGGTATGAAGAAGCGACCCGACCCTGAATTGATCGACGACGAGAATCCCGAATGGACGGAGGAAGATTTCGAGCGCGCGGTGCCGTTTTCCGCGCTGCCAGAATCGTTGCAGGCCAAGCTGCGTGGCCGCCCCAAGCTTGATGTCACCAAAGAACACCATCCGCCTGCGCGGGATGTGGTGGAGCGGTTCCGCGCCAGCGGCGACGGCTGGCAGACCCGCGTGGACGCCGCTCTGAAAGACTGGCTCAAGACGCATTCGCCGGTATAGCTCATCATTTCACCCTTCTGCACCAGAGCTGTTTCGATTCATCCATATGAAGCCAACCCCATTATCACATCACCCATTTCTTCGGCGTTATGGGAGAAATTCACCCCGAATTCATCCTCCTGCTGCCAGGCAACGATCGCGTTGTACTGTCCAAAATTGCCGATTTGCAGTACGACGGCCACTCCATGACCAAGGCGCCGGTCTATTTGCAATTTGGCGCCCCCGACAGAAATGTTGAGTATTCTGCAATCATGCCAATCTTCATCGACCATGAGGGTCGCCTGAATGCTGGTCGATTCCCGTGCATATTTTCGCTTGTATTCTTTGCCGTCTGTACCCAGCATTTCTGCCCCCTTATGATGAGATGGTTGCACGCAGTCTGTTTTGCCCAAACAATCCATTCGCCGAAACATCCCATCCTCCCGCAAGGAAATGGATTAACTCAAAACCGGACGAGCCGGAGCCAAAATGCCTGGATATACCCGACTAATGTGCAGCCTGCGCGCGGGGTGCTTCGCCTTCTCCCTCTTTTTCAAAGGGGGCACTTCCCCCCCTTGAAAAGCGCCACGCGTTTTGCTTCGAAGCTCAAACCCCCTCCAGCTCCCCCTTATCAGGGGGAGAGCTATGACTCCTCCCCTGACAAGGGGAGGCCGGGAGGGGTTTGGGCTTCGAAGTTTCGCCTCTCGGGCAATCGAACCGCGCACGGCATCCCCCCTCACCACCCATAAGCCACGCTGAACCACAACCTCGGTTTGTCGTTGTCCGCAGGGTTGGGCGCTTCGCTGCCCGCCCAGGCCAGGATCGCCGAGGCGCTCAAGCCGCCCCGGATCATCCAGTCGGCGCTGACGCCGGTATCGCTGAGCCGCTTGCTGTTGGTGGGGGCGGCGGGCGATGGCGTGTGCGCCAGGCGCAGTCTGGCGTAGTCGGCGAACAGGCTCACGGCCAGGTCGTCGCGCATTTGCCAGCGCAGGTTGAGTTTGGCCTGGCCGCCCGAATCGCCGCTGGTTTCGCCGTTGGCGTAGCCGGGCAGGCTGAGCGGGCCGCCCAGGCTGAGTTTCTCGGAGGAGTCCAAGTTCTTGCCGGCGAGCTGGTAGTTGAGCTGCAGCAGCAGGGATATTGCGGGGGTGAGGGTCTGCTGGCGCAGCAGCGCCAGGTTGGTTTTGTTGAAGCCGCCCGCGGTGCCCGGTCCGGGCGGCGCGTCGAGCATGGCGCTGGTGATCCCCAGCGACAGGGTGCCGTGGCGCAGGGCGAGGTCCCATCGGGTGGAGCCGCCGCCCCAGATTTCGTCCAGCCAGTCGCCGCTCAAGGTGGCGGTCAGGCCGCGGCTGCGTTTGCCCAGTTCCAGGGCGGCGGCGGCGAAGCGGTCGTCGAGCTGGCTGTGGTCGGCTTCGAGCTGGAGTTTGAGGTTCGCCGCGCGGCTGCGTTGGATCGGGTAAGCGGCGCCCAGGCGTATCGAGCGGGCTCGGCCGCTGGCGCCGAGGCTGGTGAAGTCGCCGCCCAGCGAGTAGTCGGCCAGCGAGGCGGCGGCGCTGAGGCGCCAGCCGTCCCCGCCCACGGGGAGTTCGTAGCGCAGGTTGTAGCTGGCCAGGTCGCCGGTTTCGGTGGTCATCAGGTTGGCGCTCAGCCGGTCGCCCAGGTGCATCGGGCTGTTGGCGGTCAGGCCCAGGCCGGCGCGATATTCGCCGGTGGAGGGGCTGCCGTGGTTGCTGATGTCGAGCCGCCCGGTTACCGGGGGCTCGGTCTGCTGCATCAGGACGATGTCGGTGCTGCCGGGCGCTTCTCCGGCCTAGAGGTCGAGCGCGGCCCGCCCGCCGGCGAGTTCGTTGACCAGCAGTATCTGGCGCTCGACGTTGACCAGGGTGACCGCTTGGCCTTTGGGCAGGCGGTCGAGGTATTTGAATACCACGTCGGGGGCGACGCGGCTCTCGCCTTCGAGGCGGGTTTCGCCCAGCCGGCCTTCGGTGACCTGGATTTCGATGGTGCCGTCCCTGATTTTTTGCGGGGGCAGGTAGGCTTGGGCGAGGAAGTAGCCCGCTTCTTTGTAGCGTGCCTCGACGGCTTCTACCGCCTGGATGAGTTCGCCGAAATTGAGCGAGCGGTTGGCCCATCGTGCGACGGCGGCTTGCAGGGTTTCCTGGCTTAGCGCGCTGTTGCCGGTGAAAGTAAATTGGGTGACGTTGACTCTGGCTTCGCCGGAGGGTGCCGCCGCTGGCGGGCGGCTGGGTGCCGGGGCCTGGATCGGGGGGAGTATGCCGGGTGCGGGCGGTTTGGGCTGGCCCAGTTGCCGGGATTCTTGCAGTATGCGTCCGGCGTCGGGGGCCACTTCGGCGAGGGCGGGGGTGGCGGCCAGGAAAAGCGCGCACCACGCCAGTTTGGTGTAGGGGTGTGGCAGCCGGGTGCCGGCACGGGTTGGGGGCGTTTGTTTATGGCTCACGATGGTTTTTTACCGGCATTTATTGGGGGTTGATGGGTGGGTTAATTTTTAGGATGCCGGATAGTACACAAAGTCAAGTAAAATATGTATATGCCGAAAGGCCTATTTTTGGGTTTATTTTTGGGTTTATTTTGGATTACGGTTGCCGGGACTATAAATCGGCTTTTCGGGCGGCGCATCCCCCAAATGAGGTATATTTTTCGGGTTTATGCGGGAAATCTGAGTTTTTAGGGTTGTAGGTCGGGTTTTAACCCGACCGCTTCGGCAGGCTCAGGACAGGCATGTCGGGCTGAAGCCCGACCTACGTCCAAATGGATTATCTGGCTTAATCGCATAATTCAGTTAGGTAAACCTCCGTCTATGCCTGAGGACTCTGTTAGCGAGTAGCAAGTAGCCCGCATGGAACAAAGTGGAATGCGGGGATCAATAGAGCAATATCGTAGGGCGGGTTCTACCCGCCGGATAAAGATGTCGGGCGGAGCCCGACCTACGGATTATTTTCCTATTGAAGGAGAAATGGAATAAAGGGGGTAGGATAAAAGCGGCTGCGCCTGGGTAGCTGCCTTTTCTGGGCGAAAAAATGGGGATGGTAACAAACCCATCCCCATCCTAACGGGCATGGCAAGTTGCCACCCCTGATAATGAAACTTGCCATGCCCGTTCCCTCTCCTCAATCCTCTCCCGCAAGCGGGCGAGGAGGCGAACGAATCGCTGCGCGAGTTTCACGTTAACGGTCATTGCAAGTGTGCCACCCCTGATTATGAAACGTCTCGCAAGATTGCTCTACCTTTTACCCCAAACCCCCTCCAACTCCCCCTTATCAGGGGGAGAGCCCACCTCCTCCCCTGACAAGGGGAGGCCGGGAGGGGTTTGGGGTTACATTTTGTGTTGTTTCATACGGTAAGCCCACCCATTGCGGGGGTAGGTTGCTTGTTCAGCTTGCTACGAAACGTGGCTGCACTGCGAGGCCGGAGTGCGGGTGTCCATGTTGCGGCCACGGTTGATGTGGTCGTCGATTTCGCCCGCGCATCCGGCCATGCGGCCGAACAGGAAGGCGGTGAACGCCGCCATTTCCATCGAGCTTTCGCTGAATTCGCCCTTGCGGTAGCGCGACCACAGGAGTTTCAGCAGCATCGCGGCGATGATGGCGTCGATGTTGACGCAGAACACGTTGCTGGTCACACCGTTGTCGTACAGAGCCTGCACCAGCGTCCGGTAATAGTCGTGGAAAATATTTTTCTCGCCGCGTTCGGCGAACAGATCGGCGATGTAAACCTCGCGTGGATCATAGTTGACCGATTGCCCCTTGAACACCGGATGGTTGACGCCGGGGATGCTGCGCACCGGCACGCCGAGCGCCTTGTTGGATTTCTTTTCCTTGTTGAATGCCACCGCGAATTCCGTCGCCATCGCCTTGAGGTCGAGGCCGTGATCGGCGGTGCTGGCATCGGCCAGGGGCGTGCCTTTGAAGCTCTCGATCAGGAACTGGATGCCTTCGTAACCGTTGCCGCCGTGTGCGAAGCCGGTGTGGGTCAGGAAGCCGATCATGCCCTTGTTGATCTGCACGCGCTCCGGCGATTCCGGGCCGTCGGCCGATACCGCGCCCTTGCAGCCCTGCGCCGAAATGGTGCCGACGCCATTGGAGATAATCAGCCCCAGCATGACCTGGAACGGGAACAGGCTCGCCTCCGTCGGGCGCTCGCCCAACAGGGAGAGGTAGGCCAACTGGGTCGTGGTCCAGGACTCCAGCATTTCTTCGTTGCTGATGCCCCAGAATTTTCCCGGCTGATGGTTTTTGCTATCGGTCGATGCGCCGATGATGGCCGAGAACAGGTGCGTATACCAGGGCATGTTGCGCACGGTCAGCTTGGAGATGCGCTTGCGGATCAGCGGTTCCCAAGCGATGGTCGTGGTCAATGCGGCGACTACCGCATCCGTGCTCGGATGACCGTTCAGCGAACGCAGGTAACGCACGAACACCGACTTGCAGCCGCGCTTGTCGAAGGCCTTGAGCATCGCTTCGGCTTGCGCGTCCGGCGCTTTGCCCAGCAAGGTGGCGAGTTGTTCCGGGGTAGCCGTGGCGGGGTTGATTTTGGCCTGCTCGTCGTCGCCGGTCAGCAAGCCGGAGTGGGCAAACAGTTCGACCAGCGTGTCGGCGGCCTTGCGTGCCGCGTCGATGCGTTTCGGCCCGAGCAGCGCGACTGCCGCGCTGATCGCCGTGTTGGGGGAATTGCCCGCTTCGCGCGCCGCATCGGCGGCGGCCAGCATGGCTTCGCCGTGCAGGTTGACCCGCGCCGCCACCGCGATGTTGAACAGGGCGTTGTCGTTGGCGTCGTTGAGCTCTCGCACCAGCGCCATGCACAGGTTGGATTCCAGCGGCTGCTTGGCGGTGTCCAGGATGGAGATATTGTTGACCTTGGTGACCTGGGTCTTGGCATCCATCACCGAGCTTCCCGAGCAGTCTTTCATCGACTGGCGCGGGAAGATAGCACCGACGTTCTTGAGCAGCTCGGCGATCTGTATGTCGTAAGGCGACAAGGCCTTGACCACGGGGATGTCGAGCGCGGCGGGCAGCTTCAGGCCCTGGTTGTCGCCGAACCACGGCTTCAGTTCCAGATTGCCTTCCGGCGCGAAATCATTCTCGACGCCGTTCAGTTTCATCACCGCGGTCAGCGCCAGCGGGATGTGGGAAATGTTGGTGACCACCGCGCCTTTTTTCGAGCACACCGGATTCTCCGGCGTGAACAGGTCGCTCACCCCGAACTTGTCCATGAACCATTTTTCCTTGGCGCGCGCGTCGTCACCCGAACCGGCGATGGCGCCGGCGTGGCCCACGGCGCGTGTCAGGTTCGCCTTCCAGCGACCGACCACACAGGCCACCACCGGCTTTTCAAAAACGACATTCTGTTCGTAGTAACCGCCCGGTTCGGAGTACAGCACCGCCGCCTTGGTGCGCTGGTCGTTGGCCATGGCGAAGGCGAACTCCGGGGCGGCGTAGTTGATGTAGATGTCCTTGCCGCTGGAGATCAGCGTCGTCGTTCCCCATCCGCCGATCGACAAATAGTTGGCGATGGTGGTGGTGAAATTGCCGGAATTGGAAAAGATCGCGACCGAACCCTTGCGCAAAGTCTCCGCAGGGCTGTCGCCGCCCAGCGCGCCGCCGATGCGCACATTGTTCCAGGAATCCGCCACGCCCAGGCAGTTGCCGCCAAAAATATCCACGCCGCGCTGCTGCCCGAGCGCGCGTATCTCGCGGGAATCGTGTACCGATATTTTCTCGGTGAGGATGATGACTTTTTCGACATCGGGGTTGATGCGGATCAGCTCGGCGACACCGTCGCGCACCGCAGAAGGCGGCAGGTAGACCACACCGACGTTGAACTTGTGCCCGGCCTCCAGGCCTTCGCGCACGTTGTTGTAAACCGGGATGTTGCCTGCGGGCGTCTCCAGCACTTGCCCGCGGCGACCGGGAGAGGTGCCGAACACCACGTTGCCTCCCGAATAGGCGTGGCTGACCGGGGTCACCGCGCGCGATTCGTTGCCCATGATGTTGAGCACGCAGATGCGATCTTCGCGGGTCGCGATATCGGCCAGAGAGCGGATGCCGACAAAATATTTAAAACTCTCGATACCGGGCTTTCTCATTGCATTCACCTTTGCTAATTATTCAATTCGTAGGGTGGGCACGTTTTTGTGCCCACGCTGACAGATTTAATCGTTGGTAGGCGCGTGGGCACAAACGACGTGCCCACCCTACGCGTATCACGCGCCGGCTGGCAGACCCAGCAATTTTGCCACTTCGGCGCGGCCGCCGCTCTTCATCCAGCGATCCGCTTCCTGCGCGTAATTCACCACGTCGGTCATCGCGGAATCGAAGCCGAAAATCCGGTAGGGGATGCGCAACGAGTCGAGCACATCCTTGAACACGCCCATGCCGCGTATCAGGTTGGGGCCGCCGCGACCGATCACCACATACAGCGGCGTCGGGCCGTGTTCGCTGAAATAATCGCGCAGCGCGTCGGCCATCGCGCGGAACGTGACGAAGATGTCGGTGTTGTTGGCCTTGCCGCCGATGATGAACAGCACGTTCGACTGCTTGAGATAATACTTGAGGGAGATGCGCATCACTTCGTACATCTTCTCGTAGGGCGGGTTGCCGCCGAAGTCGGAGGAGATGATGGCATCGTTGCCCAGCACTTCGGTGACCAGCGAATTCGCGCCGCCGCCGAAAGTGGGAGCCAGAATCGTGCCCTTGTCGTTGATCACGTAAACGTCGCTCTGCCCCTGATAGGTGCGCAGCTCGTTGATTTCCTGCTCGAAGTCGTTGGCCTCGGTAACGAAAAGATCGACGGGCAGGTTCAAACGGTTCATGCGCGGATCGTCGCGATCGAAGCCGCACTTGAAGTCGCAGGCTACCGGGATCAGCGAGCCGGATCTGCCCTCCATCATGCGGATCGGGTTGAGTTCCAGCGTGGACATGCCGTAATGGTGGTACAGATCCCACAGCTTCGGCAGGTGCTGCACCAGCGGGGAGATAATCTCCTTGGGGGCGCCCAGGTCGGTCAGTGCGTTGGAAACGATGAAGGATTTTAGCCCGGTCAGCGGGTCGAACGGGACTTCGATGATCTGGGTCTTGTCCAGCTCCTCGATGTCCATACCGCCGTGATGGGTGAGCGTCATGACCGGCGCGCGGTAGCGGGTCGAATCGGTGATCGAAAAATAAATCTCGTGCTTGGCCGGAACGGCGCCCTCGAAGGTGACCCCGCGCGACTTGTAAACAGCATTGCCAACTTTATATTCTGCAAAGTACAGGCGCTCTTTCTCGGCCAGCGCCGACTTCAGATCGCTGGCGCGCCCGATCAGCCCGGACTTGCCCTTTTTGCCGATGCCGCCCTTGAAGATGGGCTTGACGAAGACCGAGCCGCACTTTTCGATCAGGCTGTGGATATCGTGTTCGCTGGCTTCCGGCCCGAGTACTTCGGAGGCCGGAAAATCGACGATCTTGAGCAGCCCTGCCCCATGGAGCATTCCACTGATATTCATAACTTCATTACCTCTTTTATTATCAAATTTGTAACTACTCAGGCGCTGCCGCTTTTCTCCTTCCCCCTTGCAGGGGGAAGGCCGGGATTAACCAGCGACTTGGCTGCGGTCTTTTGCGGCCTAGTCGAATGGCTAGTTGTTTCATCGAGGGGGTAGAAAGGTGGGGTATTAAAGACACTTTGCGATGATTCCACCCTTCCACCCCCATCCTAACCTTCCCCCTTCCAGGGGGAAGGGACTGACGTTGTGGTTATTTTCGAGCACCCTACTATTAATAGTCCGCAGGCAGGTTTTTCAGCACCGCCCACGAATAGACCGGGCCCTTGACGCACACATAGTCTTTGCCGACGTTGCAGCGGCCGCATTTCCCGATGCCGCACTTCATCTTGTTTTCGATGGTCGTGTAGATCTGCTCGTCCTTGAAGCCGAGATTGTTCAGGTTCTGGATCACGAACTTGATCATGATCGGCGGCCCGCAGGTGATCGCGATGGCGTTGTCGGGTACCGGGTCTTTGTCCATCACGGCTGCCGGGACAAAACCGCAGTAGCCGTTCCAACCTTCCTCGGCCTTGTCTATCGACAGATGCACATCGACGGACTCGCGCAGCTTTTCGAGCTCAGTGCGGTACATGATGTCGCGCGAGGTGCGCCCGCCGTAGAACACGGTGATGTTTTTGAAGTTGGCGCGCTGCGCGACCGCCGTGGTGATCACCGGCCAGATCGGCGCCAGGCCGCAGCCGCCGCCGATGAAATACAAATTTTTCCCGCGCCAGTCGTCCACCGGAAAGCTGTTGCCGTAGGGGCCGCGGATACCGATCACATCGCCCACTTCCAGTTCATGGAAAGCGGAACTCACCCGCCCCACGCGCATGATGCTGAACTGCTTGTATTCGCGGATCAGCGGCGAGGAGGCGATCGAGATCATCGATTCGCCGCGACCGAAGATGGACAGCATCGCGCACTGGCCGCACTCGTGATCGAAGAGCTTGCCGTCCACGGGCTCGACGCGGAAAGTTTTAATGGAGCGCTCGCCGACCACCTCTTCTTTGATGTAGGCGACTCTGGCCAGTTGCGGCAGATAGATGTTATCCGGCATGTTCGGTTACCTTGTTGACGACGGTGACGATATCGATACCCACCGGGCATTCGCTGACGCAGCGACCGCAACCGGTGCATTGATGCATCCCGAAATTCTCGTGGAAGTACTGAAATTTGTGGTTGACCCGCTGGCGCAGCCGCGCGCCGGTGTTCTCGCGCGGGTTGTGGCCGGACGAGTGCATGGTGAAATCCGGGAACTGGCAGTTGTCCCAGGTGCGCACGCGCTGACCGCTCAACGGCGCCTTGTTATGCACTTCGTCGTTGATGTCGAAACAATGGCAGGTCGGGCACAGGAACGTGCAAATGCCGCAGCCGATGCAGGCGCGCGCCATTTCTTCCCACAGCGGCGAATTGAAACTTGCCTTCAGCTTGGCCGGCACGCCGTCCGGGTCGTTAATCTTGCGCTGCGGATAAGCCACCGCATCGGCATGGGTCTGCTTCACCTGCTTCTGGTCGGCGGCGGACGGGTCGGCAAAAATCTTCCCGCCTGCCACCATCATCGCCTTGCCCGTTTCTGTAATAGCCTTCACGAAGTAGCGGTCGCCCAGGTCAGTCATCTGTACGTCGAGGCCGTCGGTCGAAACCGGCGAGCCTCCGACTGACAGGCAGAAGCAGTTCGGGCTGGGCGGCTTGTTGCAGGCCAGGCCCACGTAAGCGATGTTTTTGCGGCGCGAAGTGTAATATTTGTCTTCGACATGGTCGTTGAACACCTTATCCATGCGCGGCACGCCCCGCCCGTCGCACGGGCGCACGCCGAACACCGCGTGGCGCTGCTCCTTCGGCATGATCTGCGTCAGGCGCGGCGCTTCGCCCTTGATCTGTTCGAACGAGAAAAATATCTCGCGCTGCGGGAAGGCGAATTCCTTGGGCGACTGCTTAGTGTTGGGATGATCGAGCCTGACCGTGCCGTTGGCCGGCTGATAGGTCCAGATGCCTTCTTCCAGCGCCGGGCCGTGAACCTCCCAATCTGTCAACGCGGCAACCCAGCCGTCGATCTGCTTCTTGTCTAGAATTTTTTCCATGCTGTTACCTGAAGGCTATTTATCTGATGAAATCGCCGGGATCGCTATCGAGGAAGGAGGCGACCAGCGATGGCCCTCCGATACTCGCCCCTGGCTCATAGCCGTATTTTTCGCGGGCTTCCCGTTCCATTTTATTGTTGAGCATCCTGATCGGCACATTGACCGGACAGGCGCGCTCGCATTCGCCGCAATCGGTGCAGCGTCCGGCCAGATGCATGGCGCGCGTCATGAGATAGGTAATATTTTCGGAACGCGTCGCCGAGCGCTCGATCCAGCGGATGCGGTTGGCCTTTTCCTCTGCCGTGGTGGCCGGAGTGACCGGGAAAGTGATGCTGTCCACCACGCATTCTTCGCAATAACACATCGGGCACACCGAGCGGCACGCGAAGCAGCGCATGCAGCGGTCGAAATGGCGGCTCCACGCGTCCCAACGCTCGCCGGCGCTCTGCGCTTCGAATTTGGTCAGCGCGGCGAACGGCTCCGCCAGTTGGCGTCCGGTCTTGTCTTCGCCATGCACCACGTTGTGCTCTTTGGGATAAGGGATGCGGCATTCCAGGCAGCGATCCGCCATCACTTCGCGAGCCGGCAGGCGCTTCTCGCCCGCTGCGGTGGTGAATACAAAATCGTCGCCGTCGAAGGCGGCATCGGTGGCCTGCACACCGTTCAGAAGCGGGGCCAGCTTGCGCTCGTCCACCACTCCGGTGCCCTCGCAGGACACGCCGATGATGTACACATCCTCGCGCTTGAAATAGTGTTCCTGCAGCAGCACCACGATGGAGCGCGCATCGCAACCCTTGGCGACGACCGCGATGGGCGCGTTCGCAGTTTTGCGGATGTGTGTCAGAAACTTGCGATCCTCGACCAGATACAGCGAAAGATTATGGAAGCAGGTCGGATCCCACACCAGCTCGCCGGCCTGCTCGGGATCGGTGATAAAAGCGGGCTCAGCGAGCATGCCGCGCGTGCCGCGCCGGTAACCGATGACGGCGCGAACTTCGCCCTTCGCGAGCATGTCCCTTGCCGTATCGCGAATGTCCTGGATATTAATCATGTGCTGACCACTTTCTTGAGCTTGTCTTGCGGCCCGAGCTTTTCGATGTCATGAACGAAGTCGGTGACGACCTGGGCGAACTTGGCGCCCTCTGCCGCCGACACCCAGGACATGCGGAAACGATCCGGTTCGAGGCCGATAAATTTGAGCAATTCCACGGTCAGGTGCATCTTGCGCCGCGCCAGAAAATTGCCTTCGATGTAGTGGCAATCGCCGATATGGCAGCCCGACACCAGCACACCATCCGCCCCCTTGTTGAAGGCCGACAAAATGTACATCGGCGACACGGCGCCGGTGCAGGGGATGGTGATCGGCGTCGCATTGGCCGGATACTGGATGCGCGAAACGCCCGCCAGATCGCTGCCCGCAGACGAGCACCACTTGCACAGGAAGGCGACGATTTTCGGTTCAAAATCAGCTTGTGGTTCAGACATCTGTTTTCCTTCTCTAAATTCTGGGAAGGGGGAGGAGTGAAGGGGGAAGGGCAAACCCTCCACGCCGCTGTTACCCTTCTCCCTTCACCCTTCTCTCTTCACATCTCTCAGGCCAGCTGTAGGTCGGGTTAGGCGCGGTTCTTTGCGCCGTAACCCGACGCATGTGCCGATCATGTCGGGTTACGCGATAAAACCGCTCTTGTACCCTTTAGGGTGAACCCGACCTACAATTTTCTCTCAGGCCAGGCATGCCTCGATCATTTCGTGGATCTGCAACTGCGTGACGTTCTTGACATCGACGGCGGCGCGCAGACAGGTGGCCGCGCAACTGCCGCAGCCTTCGCACAGCGCCTCGTTCACGATCGCCTTGCCGTTTTCCAGGCGGATCGCGATGAACGGGCAGGCGTCGACGCACATCCCGCAACCGGTGCAATGCGAAGGGCGCACCTTGGCGATCAGCGGCGAGCGGCTGAGCATCGCCTGCGACAGCAGCGCAATCACCTTGGCGGCCGCCGCGCCCGCCTGGGCGACCGTCTCTGGAATATCCTTGGGAGCCTGTGCTGCGCCCGCCAGATAAATGCCGCCGGTGACGCTCTCGACCGGCCTCAGTTTGGGATGCGCCTCTGCCAGGAAACCGTCCTTGTCGCGACCGATCTTCAGCGTCTTGGCAATCTCCACGGTGCCCTTCGACGGCACCATCGCCAGCGCCAGCACCACCATATCAGCATCGATTTCCACGTTCTGCCCGGTCAGGGTGTCGGTGCCCATCACCTTGATCTTTTCGCCCTTGCGGTAAAGCTTGGAAACGCGGCCGCGCAGGTAGAGGGTATCGTCGTCCTCCATGGTGCGCTGCACGAATTCCTCGTAGCCCTTGCCGCCGGAACGGATGTCGATGTAGAACACATAGGCGCGTCCGTCCGGGACATGCTTCTTGTACAAACGCGCGTGTTTCGCGGTGTACATGCAACAAATTTTGGAACAGTAGGCGCAATGCTTCGCGGGGTCGCGCGAGCCGACGCACTGGATGAACACCACGTCCTTGGGTTCCTTGTGGTCGGAAGGCCGGAGAATATGACCATGCGTCGCACCCGACGCGGAAATCAGGCGCTCAAACTGCAAGCCGTCGAGCACGTCCTCGACTTTGCCGCCGCCCATCTCGTACATATTTGCCTGGTCGTACAGATCGAAACCGGTCGCCACCACGATGGCGCCGACATCCTCGGTCACCGTCTGCGGCTGCATGTCGTAATCGATGGCGCCCGCCTCGCAGACGTCCTTGCACTTGCCGCACACGACCGGGTTCAGGCCCAGGCAGGCGTCGATATCCAGCGTGAAGCTGGCCGGGATGGCCTGCGCATAAGGAATGTAGATCGCGCGCCGCGCGTTCAGGTTGAGCTCGTATTCGTTCGGCACCACCTGCGGGCAGACCTCGGTGCAGTGGTCGCAGATCTTGCACTTGTCGGGATCGACATAAGTGGGTTTCTTTAGCACCTTGACGCGGAAGTTGCCCACCGAGCCGGAAACTTCCTGCACCTCGCTGTAAGTCATCAGCTTGATCTTCGGGTGGCGTTTCACCTCGACCATCTTGGGCGACAGGACGCACTGCGAGCAGTCCAGGGTCGGAAAAGTTTCGGAGAGCTGGAGCATGCGGCCACCGATGGTGGCTTGCTTCTCGACCAGGATCACCTCCACGCCAGCGTTGCCGATATCGAGTGCCGCCTGAATACCAGCAATGCCCCCGCCGATGACCATCGCGCGCCGCGTGACGGGAACCGCAATCGCATCCATCGGCTTATTGCGGTTGACGCGCCGCACCATGCTGCGCGAAATCTTGATCGCCTTCTCGGTACCCTTGGCCTTGTCGGCATGCACCCAACTGCACTGCTCGCGGATATTGGCAATTTCGCAGGTGAAATTATTGATGCCGGCGCGCTGCGCGTTATCGCGGAAAGTCTTTTCATGCAGGTTCGGCGAACAGCAGGTGACGACGACGCTGTCCAGCTTGTTGTCCTTGATCGCCTGAACCACCGATTCCTGGCCAGGCTCCGAACACATGTAGACATATTCCTGGGTAAAAGCAACGGTGCTTTCGTCGGCCATCTCCTTGGCCACACGCGCCACATCGACGGTGGCGGCAATGTTGGTGCCGCAGTGGCAAACGAAAACGCCGGTGCGCTTTTTGCTCATGACGCCTCTCCACCGTTATTCTGGCCACCGTTATTCTGGTCCATCATCTTCAGGCCATGCTCATAGCCCTTGTCAAAGGCCTTGATGTTGATTTTCAGGAAGCGGTCGGGCACCAGGCCGGGCAGCGCCTTCTTCATCGCATCGGCGGTAACCACGCCGGTGACTGCGGTAAAAAAGCCCAGCGCCACGAGATTGGTGAACAAACGGTTGCCCAGCTCTTCGGCATAGCGGGTTGCCGGGACGCGCATCAGGCGCAGATCAGGATGTTCGCCGCGCAATTTCACCAGCTCGTGCTCGACGATCAGGATTCCGCCCTTGGGCAGCTCGCTGTAATACTTGTCGTAGGCCTCCTGCGACAGCGCCATGAGAATACTGGGCTGGGTGAGGTAGGGATACAGAACGCGCTCGTCGGAAACCACGAGCTGCGCGGCGCAGGCGCTGCCGCGCGCCTCCGGGCCGAAACTCTGGGTCATGGTGGCGAACTTGTCGTCGTACAAGGCCAGTGCCTTGCCGGTGATCAGGGCGCAGCGAATGATGCCCTGACCGCCGAATCCCGAAAACCTGATTTCTGTTGTGCTCATGCGCTCGATTCCTACTTACAGTTTTTAAGACTTACGGGTCTTTTTAGGCGCGGCCTTGGCGACAACCTTGGTCTTGGCCGTTACCTTGGGCGCGACTTTCTTGACTGCCTTGGCCACTACTTTAGCCTTGACCGCCTTGGGGGCAACCTTCTTGGCCGGAGCCTTGGCAACCGCTTTCGTCGCCGACTTCTTCACCGGCTTGGCTTGGGCTGCTGCCGGCTTCGCTGGCTTGGCTTTGGTCGCCGCTTTTTTCGCTGGCTTGGCCGATGCCTTTACCGCAGCCTTCTTGACCGCTTTGGGGGCGGCGGCCGCCTTCGCGGGAGCCTTCTTCGCCGCGACTTTGACGGGCGCTTTTTTAGCCGCGGCCTTGGCGGGAGCCGTCTTAGCCGCAGCAGCCTTCACCACAGCCTTGGCGGAAACCACCTTCACTGTAACCTTGGGTAGGGAGACTGGCTGGGGCTTTGCGGGCGCAGCTTCCTGATGAGCTTCGGCATCGGCAGCGGCTTCCGTCGCGGCCTGCATGGCGGCGCGGCGGGCGGCGACTTTCTCCTGCTCGGCTTTTTCTTCGGCCTCGCGTTCGGGTACGGTCTTGCCGTAGAGCTGGTAATCGTCGCCTACCAGCTTGATAGCGCATTTGAGGGAAGCTTCCAGATAGGTAGGTTTGTTCTTTTCGACGAACTTGCCGACCACGATCTTGCCCTGGAAGTCGATATTGGTCTCGCGCGTATCGGCGCCATGCTTGAGGATCGAGTTGTCCTGATAATTCTGCAACTGATCGACGCCGTCGCCGAGGCGGTTGCGGCGCAGATAGAGCGTCGGGCAGGGCGAAATAATCTCGATGAAAGAGAAGCCCTTGCGCAACAGCGCTTCCTCGATCGACTGGGTGACGTTGCGCGAATGCATCGATGTCCAGCGCGCGATGTAGGTCGCACCAGCTGCGTCCATCAGGAACGGCAGGCTGAATGGATATTCGTAATTGCCATAAGGCGTGGTCGAGGCCATCGCCGAGCCGGGCGTAGTCGGTGTGACCTGGCCGCCGGTCATGCCATAGGTGAAATTGTTGTTGCAGATGACCACCAGATCCATGTTGCGCCGTGCGGCATGAATCAAATGGTTGCCGCCGATACCGGCCAGATCGCCCTCACCGCTGAACACCACCACTGTCAGTTCGGGGTTGGCCAGCTTGATGCCGGTGGCGACCGGGATGGCGCGACCGTGGGTGGTATGCATAGAATCAAAATTGACGTAGCCCGCCACGCGTCCGGTGCAGCCGATGCCCGACACCACGACCAGTTTTTTGGGGTCGATGCCACTGCGCTTGACCGCTTCGGCAAAGGAGTTCACTTCTGAGCCGATGCCGCAACCGGGGCACCAGATATGCGGCATCCGATCCATGCGCAAGGTGTCGGACATCGGGCTGCCGGCCTTGAATTTTTCGATATCAGTACTCATAGCATTGCCTTTCTGATGGCGTCCAGAATAACCTCGGGATCATGCACCGCGCCCCCGCAGTGATTCACGCTGATGACCTTGCAACGGCCGCCCGCGTTGCGTTCCACTTCGAGCACCATCTGCCCGTAATTGATTTCCGGCACGACGATGGCCTTGACCTTGGCGGATATTTCGCGGATGCGTTTTTCGCAGAACGGCCAGATGGTGATCAAGCGTAGCGAGCCGACCTTGATGCCTTCCTTGCGCGCATCCTGAATAGCCTTGACGGCGATCCTTGACGTGATGCCATAGGACACCACCACCACATCGGCGCCGTCGATCTGATCCTCGTCGAGAATGATGATGTCGTCGGCATTGCTGTTGATCTTTTCCATCAGGTGAGTCACGACGATCTTGTTCTGATCGGCGGTCATGACCGGATAGCCCTTTTCGTTGTGGGTCAGACCGGTGACATGAAAGTTATAGCCATCGCCCGCGCGCACCATCGGGTGGCCGCCCTTGCTGTCGAACTTGTAGGGGCGGCAGGCTTCTTTAGGGCCGCTATAATTGTTGCGCGGCACCACCTTGATCTGGTCGGGCGACGGAATGACTACTTTTTCGTGCATGTGGCCGACGGTTTCGTCGGTCAAAATAATGACCGGCACGCGGTAGTATTCCGACAGGTTGAACGCCTCGACGGTGAGGTCGAAACATTCCTGCGGGCTGTCCGGGCACAGGGCAATGATCATGTTGTCGCCATGCGCCCCCCATCTCGCCTGCATCATGTCCTGCTGGGCGGTCAGCGTGGGCAGGCCGGTAGATGGTCCGCCGCGCTGCACATTGGCGATCACCATCGGGGTTTCAGTCATGCAAGCCAGACCGAGGTTTTCCACCATCAGGGAAAAACCCGGGCCGCAGGTTACGGTCATGCATTTTTGCCCGGCCCATGCCGCGCCGATCAGGGCGGCGATGGAGGCGAGCTCGTCTTCCATCTGAATGAACAGCGCGCCGACTTCCGGAGCGCGCTCGGCAAAGCGCTCGGCGGCTTCGGTCGAGGGCGTGATGGGATAACCGGCAAAAAACCGGCAACCCGCCGCCAGCGCGCCTTCGGCGATCGCGTGGTCGCCATCCATGAAATGCGGACCGGAATCGACCCCTTTTGGATCTGCCGCGACAGTTTGAGTCCCGCCATAACGCTCGCTCACGCGAGCATGAGTCTGCCCTGAAACTCCTGCAGGAGTTGTTTTAGCTCCGCTTGGCTTCGTTTTCACTTTTGCGTTTCTCCTATGTTGTTTTCTTCTACCCTGTTCACGAAGATGGAAAACTCCGGACAGATGAGCTGACAAAATTTGCAATCGGTACAGGCTTCCGGATTCTTCGCATAAGGCGGATGGTAGCCCTTGGCGTTATATTCCTTGGACATCTCCAGCACGCCGGTGGGGCAGAATTGCACGCAGAAAGCACAGCCCTTGCACCAGGTGGCGTTGATATGGACTTCGCCGCGTATCGGCTTAAGGTCATTGAAAAACATGTTTCCTCCTTAGTCCAGTCCGCGCGCCTTGAGCACCGGCAGGGGGTCGATATGCTGAAGATCGAAGCGCAGCGCCGATTCGTCGCAGCCGAACGCCACCGCCATCAACTGCGTGAAGTACAGCACCGGCATGTTGTGAAAGTCCGGATTGAGGCGCTTGGCGTCATCCTGACGGAAGTCCAGATTGAAGGCGCACAGCGGGCAGCTCACCACCACCAGATCGGCCTGCTCCTCATACGCCGAACCCATGATCTTGTCGGTGCGGTCGGCGATGATTTCCGGCTTGTCGACCGTCTGATAGGCGCCGCAGCACTCCATCTTGTGCGAGAAATCCACGGGCGTCGCGCCCAGGGCGCGGATCAGGTTTTCCATGACCGACGGATTTTCTGCATCGTCAAAAGCGACCTCTTTCGGGCGCATCAGCAGGCAACCGTAATAGCTGGCGACACGCAAACCCTTGAGCGGCTTGGTCACCTTCTTCGCCAGATTATCGAAACCGACGCGGTCGCGCAGGTATTCGAGCAGATGCAAGACTTCGACATCGCCCTCGTATTTGGTTTCTTCGAGGTACAGCAGCTCGTTGATGGTCTCCAGCGCATCGGCACGCTGCTTCACGTCGATGTTGGCACGCTTGAGCGTGTTGTAGCACATCGCGCAGGACGTCATGAATTCGCTGGCCATACCTTCAGTTTTGGCCTGCGCTTCCTTGACGCGGATCATGTTGGTGATCGGCGCCACGCGGTTCATGACGTTGTCGGAGCCCAGCGCATGCACCGTGCCGCAGCAGTTCCAGCGCTCCAGTTCCTCCACTTCCACGTCCAGCTTCAGCATCGACGAAACTGTGGAAACATCAAAGTTGGTGGCCTGGTTTTTCAGCGTGCAGCCGGGGTAGTAGGCGAGTTTCATCGGTTTATTTTCATTTCCCATCAGGGGCATCCCATCATGAGGTCAATTTACGCATGGCGCTGATCGTGGCGATGGGCGGCAATACGCTGCGCGCCTCCGGGGTCAGTGCCATGATATCGAGGTGGTCGTTGCGCTCCACGCCGCCCAATGCCGCATTGCGCAGGGCTTCGATGACCTCGGCAATTTTGATGCCTTTCGGGCAACGCGAGTTGCAGGTCAAACAGGACACGCACATCCAGATGGCTTTCGTTTCCAGCAGTTGCTTCTGCATCCCCAGTTGCGCCATGCGGATCATCTGGTTGGGCAGTACGTCCATAAAGTTGGCCATCGGGCAACCGGCGGAGCACTTGCCGCACTGGTAACAGGCCAGCAACTTCTGGCCGCTGATTTTTTCGATCCGCGCCACAAAAGAGCTGCCGGCATGAGTCGAGGTAATGCGTAGGGTAGTATCCATAGATTGCCCGTTCAGAACCTTCCATCCATGCGGAACTCAGGGGTGTCCAGCCATAACCCGACGTTTTGCAAGCTATCCAGTTGCGCCTGCAGGGCATCATATCTGGAACATTCCTCCTGGACCATCTTGTCGGCGAGCTTGACGATATCCGGGTCGCTGACGTGCTCAGACATGCCTTTGAAAACATGGATGATGCGGCGCTGAAGTTCCATCGCCAAACGCACGGCTTGCGCATCGTCGACCAGCGCCGCATGCCCGCGATGGACGACGGCGGCTTCCATCTCGGCAATGACGTTCGACGGGTGCGCGTTCGCCGCTTCTTCGGCGGCAAGTTGCAGCCACAATTCCTGCCCCATCACGGCGCCGAACAGCGTGTGCATATCCTCGATGCGATTCGACTCTTCTTCAGCAAACCGCAGGAACATGGCTTTGCCGCCCGGATTTTTGGTCATCTCGGCGGCATGGCGATAGAAATGCTCTTCGCCATACTCGAAGCTGAGCGCAGTGCGCGCCAGCTCGATTATCTTGTCGTCAACGTGCGTCATCAGCCTGACTCCTGCGCCTCAAGCGCCGGGCCTTTCATCATGCAGCCGGTTGTGCAGCACCGATGTGCCGGGCAGCTCATTATCGGCGCGCAGCAACTGGCGCTTCCTGACATCTTCGGGCGCGTAAGACGGCAGCAGCACCGGGGTCACCAGATCAGTTTTAATGCCTGCATCCGCCAGCTCTTTCTCGTAAGCGTCGAGGTGCGCCAGGCTGAGCTTGCCGAGCTTGACCTTCTTGGCGTATTCGCCGGCATACTTGCCGGCGCGCCGCCCGAACACGTTGTAGTCGAGCACCGAATTGCCCATCAGCCGGTTGCGGCCATGCAGGCCGCCGCTGGCCTCGCCCGCCACATACAGGCCGGGGAGATCGGTCTCGCAACGCTCGTTGATTTCGATGCCGCCGTTCTGGTAGTGCAGCGACGGGTAGATCAGCATCGGCAGCTTGGTGATGTCGATGCCGTAGCGAATAAACTGGCGATACATGGCCGGGAAGTGCTTTTCGGTGTAACCCTCGCCGTGCAGCATGTCGATCAGCGGCGAATCCAGCCACACGCCGACGCGCCCCGATGGGGTCGGAACGCCGCCACCGTTTTGCACGCATTCGCGGATGATGGCCGAAGCCTCGATGTCGCGCGGTTCGCGCGGGAAGACGAACAGCTCGCCGTCCTTGTTGAGCGGCTGGCCGCCCGCGCCGCGAATCGCCTCGGTGACCAGGAAGCCGGCAATCTGCTCGGGGAACGAGACGCCCGTCGGGTGGTACTGGACGGAGTCCATATACATCAGCTTCGCACCAGCACGGTAGGCCATCACCAGCCCGTCGCCGGTGGCGCCGTAGTGGTTGGTGGTGTCGTAACCGCGAATGTGCAGACGGCCGTAACCGCCGGTGGCGACGACGGTGGACTTGGCCTTGACGGTGAAGAATTCCTCGCTGTCCAGGCTGTACAGAACCGCGCCGGCGCAATGCCCCTTGTCGTCCATGATCAATTCCACGGCCGGCATGAATTCCTTCACCTCGATCATGTCGGGATGGTTGCGCACCTCGTCCATCAGCGTGCGCATGATCATCGCGCCGGTGTAGTCGCGGCAGGAAAGCATGCGCTTCCTCGATGTGCCGCCGCCGTGCATGGTCTTCAGCGAGCCGTCCTGCTCCTTGTCCCAGCATACGCCGAGGTCTTCGAGCCACTTCACCACGCCGGGACCGTCTTCGGTCAGCGCCCTGACCAGCTCGGGTTTGTTCTCGAAATGGCCGCCGCCGATGGCGTCGAGATAGTGGCGCGTCGGCGAATCGGTGCGCGACACGGCGGCCTGCATACCGCCCTGCGACATCATCGTATTGGCATCGCCCATGCGCAGCTTGGTGGCAATGATCGAGCGCAACCCTTGCTCCTTCATCGCAACCAGCGCCGCGTTACAGCCGGCGCCGCCACCGCCGATAATCAACAGATCGGTTTCGAAATCCGGTTTCTTGAGATCCACCTGATTGCTGCGCAGCCAGGCATGCGACTCCAGCAGATCGGCCACTTCGGTGGTCAGCGACTCGTCGCGGTTGGGGCCGACGCGCACCTTGCGGCGGGCGCTGGCTTCAAAATCGGGGTGAAAACCCTCGAGGACGGCGCGGCGTTCTTCCGCGCTCATCGGCGGGTAAACCGGGTCGGGCTTCCTGGCCAACTCCAAACGCTTCGGTCGTGTCTGAACTACCTTGAGCAACGATTCTGCCATGTAATCTGGATACATCTGAATTCCTTTCTTAAACTTTAAAGCGGG
The DNA here is from genome assembly GCA_030700315.1 of Gallionella sp. Classification (GTDB taxonomy): domain Bacteria; phylum Pseudomonadota; class Gammaproteobacteria; order Burkholderiales; family Gallionellaceae; genus Gallionella. The sequence goes on along the minus strand of JAUYJO010000119.1, from coordinate 33 downwards.
CGTAGGGTGGGCAGGCTCCATCTGCCCACGCGG
>JAUYJO010000114.1 GCA_030700315.1 Gallionella sp. | reverse complement strand
GACGTTCTCCAATCCCCGCAGCGAGAATTGCCGGAATCCCAGTATCGCCTTGATGATGCCAAACACCGGTTCCACCGTGCATTTGCGTTTCGCATAGAGCGCCCGCCCCGCCATCGTCAGCAGCAAATGGCGCATCTTCTCTAACTCCGTAGCGTCTTCCTTCAGTGGCGGCGGCTCGGTGAACCGCGCCATCGGGTCCGGGTGGTGTTCCTCGCGCTTCACCGCAATTAACGGGGTGATTCTCTGTTCGCCGCAAGCGTTGACGTTGGCCTCGGAGAAATAACCCGTAAACGCTCTGCTTCGTTTTGCCTTACGCTTGTCATAACAGCGTCGGCGTTCCGAAATCCCCATTTCGCGGCTCAATGGCTGGCCTGTCGGTGTCCCCTGTCAACGCTTCGCCGCACACCTCGCGATGCGCAACGCATGACTCGGGGTCAAGACGGTTTGCTACTCCTTTCTTGTATCGGATTTTCACCGACTATCACTTGCCAGTTTGTGCTGGCGCACTCCCCTATTGTTCTACCAATTTTGCTTAGGATTCATCTGTCGTGAAGCTCGTGGCGGACGGCTTTTTCGACCAAGGCGTTGAGGCTGATGCCCGCAGCCTGGGCGGCCGTCGCGGCCTGGGCGTGCAAAGAGGGAGGGATGCGCACCACGAACTTGCCGCTTGCCTGTTTTTTTGGCGCGATGCCGTGTTTGGCGCAAGTCTCAAGAAAAAAATCCAGAGAAGTGCGAAACTCGCGGCGAAGCTCGTCTGGTGTGCGACCGTAAAAGTCGGCGCCACCGTTCAAGCCTTGAATCTCGCCGCGAAACTCGTCGGTCTCCGGGTTGTAGCGAATTACGGCAGTGTAGCCGTCCAGTTCCATCGTATTCATCGTCATGGCGTCACTCCTTTTTGTTCCAGCCAGTCGCGCAGCGCGGTGACCGCCCCCTTGTCCATGTTTGGCGACGGATGCGGTTTGTGTAGTACGCGCACCTCGCCGAACAACACCACGCCGACGCGTGAACCTTCGCGGTTGGTTTCGACGGTCGCGCCCAACTCGACCAGTAGCGAAACCGCCTCGCAGAACTTGACGTTGGCTGATACCGACCGGTGAAAGGTCAGCGCGAGCGTCTTGGCATGTTTGCGTTTCATGTTTCGAATGATACTAATTAATAGTATCCGTTTCAAGGCATTTTTCACCCAAAGTTGGGTCTGACGCAACGGCGCAGGTTCCGCAAACGGAGATCGACTCATGATTTATTCTTAAGGATTCAGCCAACTGCTCACCAAGAGTATGCAGCACTGCAACACCCTCTCCCCCAGCCCCTCTGATGGAACTACTAGCCGTTCGACTAGGCTGGGAAACTACCCCAGCCAAGTCGCTGGTTATCCCGCCTGCGGGCGAGGGGGAGCTTGCTGCGGGTGAGGAACCACAGGCAAACGGGAATTTGCGTGGAATAGAAAAGCTGGCCGGGCAGCGCGACCATGCAGTCCACCATATCCGCCTCGATGATGGCTTTGAGGATTTCGCCTTCGCCGGACTGGTTGGAGGACATGCTGCCGTTGGCGAGCCCGAAGCCCGCGTAGCCATCGGGTGCGAGGTGGTGAATGAAATGCTGCACCCAGGCGAAATTGGCGTTGCCCTTGGGCGGCACGCCGTATTGCCAGCGCACATCGTCTCAACGCGATGCCAGTCAGAATCGTTGAAGGGCGGGTTGGCGATGACAAACTGGGCCTTGGGGTCTTTGTGCAAATCGCGCCGGAAGGTGTCGGCCTGCTCAGGGCTGAAGTCGGCTTCGATGCCGCGAATGGCGAGGTTCATGATGGCGAGGCGGCGCGTGGTGGCGTTGCTCTCCTGGCCATAGATGCTCAAGTCACCGATGCGACCACCGTGTTCGAGCACGAATTTTCCCGACTGCACAAACATGCCGCCGGAACCGCAGGCGGGGTCATAGATACGGCCTTTGTAGGGGGCGAGCATTTCGACGATGGTGCGCACGACGCAACTGGGGGTGTAGAACTGGCCACCATTTTTACCTTCGGCGCTGGCAAAGCGGGTGAGGAAGTATTCGTAAACACGGCCCAGCAGGTCAACCGAGCGGTGCGTGGTTTCGCCACTACCCTCTCCCCCAGCCCCTCCCCCGCTTGCGGGGGAGGGGAGTAAGGACTCGTGCTGATGAGGTCGATGAGTTCGCCGAGGCGATGTTTGTCGAGCGCGGGGCGGGCATAGTCTTTCGGCAGCACACCTTTCAGGCGCGGATTGTCGCGTTCGAGCGCGACGATCGCATCGTCCACCACCTTGCCGATGGTGGGCTGTTTGGCCGCAGCCATGAGGTGAGGCCAGCGCGCCTCTTTGGGTACCCAGAAGACATTCTCGGCGCGGTATTCGTCCGCATCCTCAGGATCGGAGCCTGCATAGTCACCTTTTCCAGCAATGAGCTTGGCGCGCATTTCCTCGAAGCCGAGATGTATTTGAGGAAGATCAGGCCAAGGACAACGTGCTTGTATTCCGCCGCATCCATGTTGTTGCGCAGCTTGTCGGCGGCAAGCCACAGCTTGGCCTCGAAGCCGATGTTGGCAGAAGAATCGTTTTTTTCGGTGCTGCTTTTGCCATCAGATTTCCCTGATTTATTATTAGAGGGCGGCCATGCCGAAGTGGTGCATGGCTGCCGCTACGGGATATTAACAGGAGGCTGCTGACACTGCATAAATCAGTGCCTTACCTCCGATAGTTTGCCCAGTTCGGCCAGCACCATCAGCACCACGCTGACCACGACCAGATATACGCCGAGATCGAAAATCAGCGCGCTGGCCAGTTCCACATCGCCGATCAGCGGCAGCGTGACATGACCGTGCGCGGTGGTGAGGAAGGGGAAGCCGAACCCCCAGCTCGCCGCGCCGATGCCGCCCGCAGCGGCGAGGCCTGCCGCGAGAAATAAATGCTGGCGTTGCGGCAGGCGCGCGCTGGCGAAGCCGATGCCGCTGGCGAGGTATTGCAGGATCAGCGCGACGCCGGTCACCAGCCCGGCGACGAAGCCGCCGCCCGGCAGGTTGTGGCCGCGCAGGAAGATGAACACCGACACCATCAGCGCCAGCGGCAGCAGCGGGCGCATCAGCATCTCCAGAAACAGCGGATGGCGTTCGGCGGCCCACGCGCGCCCCTCGGCATCGTGCGTCGGCGCCTTGAGGATCAGCTTGTCGAGCAGCGCGTGCGCGGCCAGCCCGACCATCGCCAGCACGGTGATCTCGCCCAGCGTGTCGAAGCCGCGAAAGTCCACCAGGGTCACGTTCACCGCGTTGCTGCCGCCCCCACCGGGCACGGACTGCGCGAGGTAAAAATTGGAGATGGTGTCGAACGGCGAGCTCAACATCGCGTAGGCGACCGCGCCCAGCCCGACACCGGCTGCAATCGCCAGCGCCGCATCGCGCGCGAGGCGCGGCATGCTGTCTTCGGCGGGCGAAGCGCTATCTTTGGCGGGTGAACTCGGTGGCAGGTAATGCAGCGCCAGCAACAGCAGCACGATGGTGACCACCTCGACCGCGAGTTGGGTCAGCGCGAGGTCGGGCGCGGAGAAGCGCACGAAGGTCAGCGCCACGATCAGGCCGATCACGCTGGTACACACGATGGCGGCGAGACGCTGGCGACGGTGCAGCAGCACCACGCCGCCTGCGGCAAGCAGAAGCATCAGCAAGGCGACGACACTGGCCGCATCGGCGGCTTGCGTCACGGCAGGAAGAGCGCTGGCGGGCGCGGAGAACCACGCCCAGGAACCGAGCGCGAGCACGAAGGCGAAGAACAGCGCGAGATAGCGTTGCAGTGAGGCGTTGTCCAGCCAGTTCACCAGTGCCGCCGAAAGCTCGGCCAGCCCGTTGTGGAAACGCTCGAACACGATGCTGGCGTGGATCGACGGCAGACGCCCGTAGAACGCGTACAGCGGATGGCGCAGCGCATACAGCGCGATGCCGCCGCCCAGCGCGACCAGGCTCATCATGAACGGCGCGTTGAAACCGTGCCATACCGCCAGATGGAACGCGGGCAATTCCTGTTGCAGCACCGCGCTGGCGGACGCGTGCAGGATCGGTGCGATGCTCCATTGCGGGAAGATACCGACCAGCAGGCACAGCACCACCAGCACCTCGACCGGCGCGCGCATCCAGCGCGGCGGCTCGTGCGGCTGGCGCGGCAAGTCGATGGGGTCGCCGTTGAAGAACACATCGTGGATGAAGCGCGCCGAATAGGCCACCGCGAGAATGCCCGCGACGGTGGCAAAGGTCGGCAGCAGCCAGCGCATCTCGTCGAACACCGGATGACCGACCGCCTCGGCGAAGAACATCTCCTTGCTCAGGAAGCCGTTGAGCAGCGGCACGCCCGCCATCGAGCCGGCGGCGACGATGGCCAGCGTCGCGGTGATCGGCATGAACTTGAACAGGCCGTTGACGCGGCGCATGTCGCGCGTGCCGCATTCGTGATCGACGATGCCCGCCGCCATGAACAGCGAGGCCTTGAAGATCGCGTGGTTGATGATGTGGAACACGCCCGCGACCACCGACAGCGGCGTGTCCAGACCGAACAGCAGCGTGATCAATCCGAGGTGGCTGATGGTGGAATAGGCCAGCAGGCCTTTGAGGTCGTAGCGGTAAAAGGCGATGTAGGCGGCATACACCAGCGTGACCGCGCCGGTGCCGCCCACCAGCCAGAACCACAGCTCGCTGTCCGACAGCGCCGGATGCAAACGCGCCAGCAGGAACACGCCCGCCTTCACCATGGTCGCCGAATGCAGATAGGCCGACACCGGCGTCGGCGCGGCCATCGCCTGAGGCAGCCAGAAGTGGAACGGGAACTGCGCCGACTTGGTGAACGCGCCGAGCAGCACCAGGATCAGCATCGGCGCGTACAGTTCGTGGGCGCGGATGCGCTCGCCCGATGCCAGCACCTGCGTCAGCTCGAAACTGCCGACGATATGGCCGAGCAGCAGCACCCCGGCGAACAGCGCCAACCCTCCCCCGCCGGTGACCGCGAAGGCGATGCGCGCGGCGAGGCGCGACTCGTGCTGGCTGCGCTTGTAGGCGATCAACAGGAAGGACGTCAGGCTGGTGATCTCCCAGAACACCACCAGCAACAACAGATTCTCCGACAGCACCACGCCCAGCATCGCGGCCATGAACAGCAACAGCAGCGTGTAGAAACGCCCGAGGCGATCGTGTTCCGGCAGGTAGTAATAGGCGTACAGCGTGACCAGCAGGCCGATACCAATGATCAGCAGGCAGAACATCAGGCTCAGGCCGTCGAGGCGGAAGGACAGCATCAACCCCCAGTCCGGCAGCCAGGAGAAGCCCGCCACCAGCACCACCCCGTCCATCGCCGCCGGAACCAGCGGCGTCAGCAGCGCGAGACAGGTCGCCATCACCAGCACGGTTGCCAGCGCCGCATAACCACGCCCGAAACGCTGCAACAGCAACGGCAGCGGGCTTGCAATCAAGGCTGCGACGATGATCGCGATGAGCAGTTGGGCGGGTTCCATGGCGCTATCTTATCCAAGCCTGCAAATTTTGGGGTTGAAATCGGTAGCGTGGTGGCTCCGTCCAATACCCGGAATCGTTCGATGTCCTGCGCAGGCATGACATCAGCCGAGCCGGTTGTCCGCCGGATGATACAACGGGTCTTCCAGCACGTTCACCTCGATCATATCCCTGGCCTTGTCGAGCAGTTCCAGACAATCCGGGCTGAGGTGGCGCAAGTGCAGTTTCTTGCCCAGTTGGGTGTAGCGCTCGGCGAGCATGTCGATGGCTTCCAGCGCGGAGTGATCCTTGACGCGCGCGTTCTTGAAATCGATCACCACTTCAGCCGGGTCGCACCTGGGCGAGAACAACGCAATGAAATTCTGTGTCGAGGCGAAGAACAGCGAGCCGTGCAGGTCATAGACCTTCCAGCCGTGCTCTTCGGTGGTCACGCGCACCTCGATGTGCTTGGCGTGCTGCCAGGCGAATACCAGCGCGGAGATGATCACGCCGACGATCACCGCCATCGCCAGATCGGTGAGCACCGTGACAATAGCGACGGTCAGCCCCACCACCACATCGGCGTGGGGCACCTTGCCGAACATGCGGAAGCTGCCCCACTCGAAAGTCTTTTCCGACACCACGAACATCAGGCCAATCAGCGCGGCGAGCGGAATCATCTCGATCCACTCCGAGGCGAACAGGATGAAGCTCAACAGGAACAGCGCGGCGGCGGTGCCGGAGAGGTTTTTCACCGCGCCGTTGGTGACGTTGATCATGCTCTGCCCGATCATCGCGCAGCCGCCCATGCCGCCGAAAAAACCGGTGACCACGTTGGCCACGCCCTGCCCGAGGCAGGCGCGGTTCGGCTTGCCGCGCGTCTGCGTCATGTCGTCGATCAGGTTCAGCGTCAGCAGCGATTCGATCAGGCCGATCCCGGCGAGGATCAGGCTGTAGGGGAAAATGATGGCCAGCGTTTCCCAGTTCAACGGCACATCGGGCAGATGGAATTCCGGCAGCCCGCCCTTGATCGAGGCCAGATCGCTCACGGTTTTGGTTTCCATGCCGACGAAGATTACCAGCGCGGAAACGACCATGATTGCCGCCAGTGTGGAAGGTACGATTTTGGTAATTTTAGGCAGCAGGTAGATGATCGCCATGGTCAGCGCGATCAATCCCAGCATGGTGTACAGCGGCGCGCCTTGCATCCAGCTCGTGCCGCCATCGGCGGTAGTGACCTTGAAATGGCCGAGCTGCGCGAGAAAGATCACGATAGCCAGGCCGTTGACGAAGCCCAGCATCACCGGGTGCGGCACCATGCGGATGAATTTGCCGAACTTGGCCAGGCCGAACAGGATTTGCAGCACGCCCATCAGCACCACGGTGGCGAACAGGTATTCCACGCCATGCTGCACCACAAGCGCCACCATCACCACCGCCAGCGCGCCGGTCGCGCCGGAGATCATGCCGGGGCGCCCGCCGAACAGCGAGGTGATCAGGCTCACCATGAAGGCGGCATACAGCCCGACCAGCGGATGCACATGCGCCACCAGCGCAAAAGCGATGGCCTCAGGAACCAGCGCGAGCGCGACGGTCAGGCCGCTCAAAATGTTGGTTTTTGCTTCGGAAAGCGTTTTGATGTCCATTGGGTTTGCTCCAGAAAAACAATAGCACCGCCCGCGCACGGGTCGGCAAAAACAGCGAGTTTGAAAGTGGGTGCGACGATTGCCTGTGAGTCACAGGCAATTGGGAAACGGATGAATTACATCGGAAACAGCCGGATTGATTGAAGCGTGGTGCGATTATACCTCACTGTCGGGTCGGCACTGCCCGACGCGTGCGAGTGAGATTGATCGGTGCTGAGGCCACGCTTTGTTGGATATTGCCTGAATGGCAGTTACAAATCCGACAGCGGCTTCCCGGCCAGCCGGTCGTCCCGGATCTGGAGTTGCTGGATCACTTTTTCCAGCGCTGCGTCGAGAGAGCGTATTGTGTCTGCCGACAAAGCTGACAACGCTTCCGGAAGCACACCTTCAGCCGGGCCGGGCGCGCTTTTTATCAGCCTGGCGGCCTCTTCCGTGAGGCGCAATCCGACGCGGCGCTGATCCTCTTTGCTGCGCTCCTTGGAAATCAGTTTACGGGCCACCAGTTTTTCTACAAGCTGGCTGCATGTGGATTGATGGATGGAAAGGCGTTCCGCCAGTTCAGAGATGCCGATGCCGGGCGTATTGGCAACTTCCTGCATGACCCAGAGCTGCGACCCCGTCACTCCGCAGATCCGCTCTATCTCGCGGAAGTGCTGGCGCACCGTGCCGTAAATAATCCGGAATTTTTTCAGCACCTGAAGCGGGAGTAGTTTTTTATTGCGATTGCTCACGTTATGCCTCATGGATTTTGCGCCGGTTGCTTCGGTGGGCCGGATTATAAAGTTTGCATTCATCGTTTGCATCAATTATATTGGTGGCAATTGAATTGCCGTCAATATTATTTTGCAACCTGCTCATTTTTACAGGAGAAACAGGTGAAGATCAATCCGGCCTTGATGGCCCGCCATGAAGAAAAGAACCGCCGCGTTAACATGAAACTCGCGAAGCGATCGTTTGCCCGGCTACGCCCCCCTCGCTTCGCTCTCCCCGCCTGCGCAGGGGGAGAGCGCAGCGAGGGAGATTTGGATAGGGGGAAACGGTCATGGCAAGTTTCATCATCGGGGAGGACAAGCTTGCCATGATCGTTAAACCCAGATTGTCCATTAGAGAAATTTAGGGAACAATGAGCGGAACGTATTTCAGTGTAATCTCTAATGGATACCATTAGAGATTCCTATTAAAACCAGTGCATTAACCTTGCCATCCGGGAGTGTCCATGAGCTCGC
>JAUYJO010000093.1 GCA_030700315.1 Gallionella sp. | reverse complement strand
CGTTTTTTGTGCCCACGCGGAACAACCTCCCCCGCTGACCGCGTGGGCACAAAAAACGTGCCCACCCTACCTTACTACCTTACTACCTCAAATTCACCAACGTCTGCAGCACCGCATCCTGCGTCTTGATGGTCTGCGCGTTCGCCTGATAGACGCGCTGCGCGGTAATCATGTTCACCAACTCGGCGGTCAAGTCCACATTGGATTCTTCCACGGCGGAAGACTGCAACAAGCCCAAGCCGCTTGAACCTGGCCGGTTAAGCGGAATTTTGCCGGCTTGATAAGTTTCCACCCATTCGTTGTTGCCCACCGGCTGCAAGCCTTGCGGGTTGGTGAAATTGACCAGCCCGAATTGCCCCAGTGACTGTGTCTGCCCATTGGTATAACGCCCGACCAGGACACCGTCCGGGCTGGTGCTGAAACCGCTCAATTCCCCGGAGGTGTAGCCATCCTGTGTCAGACTGTTGACCCCGAACGCACCGCCATACTGTGTGGACTGGGAAAACTCAAAAGCCAGCGGCATCGCGAGCGCGCCCAAGGGCGTGTAGGTCGGGTCGGCAATGATTGAGGTAGCCGTGTTGCCTTGTGTTGAATCCGTAAGAGGAGCGGTAGCAAGTGGATCAAGAGGGTCAAGAGGCGTCGTATAAGGCGTAGCCGATGTCAGCACCCCCGACGTGGAAAAATTCAGGGTCGCCATCGGTGTGCCCGTAGCGGGAACCGAGGTGCTGTCGATCGCGAGATAAACATTCCAAGTATTCGACGCAGCCTTCTGGAAATACAGCGAGGCAATATGCTGCGTCCCCTTGCTGTCGTACACGGTCAAGGAAGTGGATCGGTTGTAAGAGTCCGGAGCGTTCAAGCTGAATACCCCTGCACCATCGACTGGTGCCGGGATTGTTGATGGAACAGCTAATGGGTCGCCGCCAAACAGGTTGTTGGGAGAGGCCGCTCCATCAACAGCATTACCCGCAACCGTTAGCGCCGAGGCGCCCAGCCCTCCAGAATTCGATTTCATCACCAGAAAACCGCTGGCATCCGCGCTGACCGTGACCGACCTACCTGTTCCTGTCAGGCTAACATCCGCGCCCGCCGTACTGGAGTTCACTGCCGTCTGCACTGCTGCCGCCAGTGCTGCCGTTGTCGTATAAGTGCCCGGTGGAATGGTCACACTAAAGGTCGCGCCCACCACCGGAGGCGCCGCAGCAGGAAAATCATCCACCGTCCCGGTCAATGTATCGTTGAGGCCAGCCGTGATAGTCAATCCGGGCACCGCGATACCCGTCACCGTGGCCTGCGTAATCCCCAGCGGGAAAGCCTCGCGCGAATCAACATTCACACCGACTCCAATCGGCACGCCGTCGATGGAATTCATATTGGAAGTTTGCTTGGGCGACAAAGGAGCAGGGTCGATCCTCAAAGGCCCCTGCACAGCGGTAACCACCCCGGCAGTCGCCTGATAACCCTGCAACTGGTGACCCTGATTATTGACGACATAGCCGTCTTTATCCACCTGAAATTGCCCGTTGCGGCTGTACAGAATCGCGCCGCTCTGGTCGGCCAGTTGAAAAAAACCAGCGCCGCTGATGGCGGTATCCATGGAGTTGTTGGTGTTGGTGATATTCCCCTGGCTGAACTGTTGCGCGACTGCCGCCAGCTTGACGCCCGTACCCACCGCCATCCCACTCCCGCCCGCCAGAGAGGCCGCATACATATCGGCAAATTGCGCCTGCGATTGCTTGAAACCGACGGTGCTGGCATTCGCCACATTGTTGCCGATCACGTCCAGCTGCTTGGCTGCCGTGTTCAATCCGCTTAATCCTTGTTGAAAACTCATGATGTTCCCCTTGTGATTAACCTGGTGGAGTGCGTTTCACGCACCTGATAAACATAAACCCAGAAAAAGAAGTTGTCCACGAAAATCGCGAAAAACACGAAATCAAACCCCCTCCAGCTCCCCCTTATCAGGGGGAGAGCCCATCTCCTCCCCTGACAAGGGGAGGTTGGGATAACCAGCGACTTGTCCATCGCCTTTTGATGGCCTAGTCGAATGGCTAGTTGTTTTACCAGGGGTTCGGGTAAAAGTTGGAGCAATCTTGCGAGACGTTTCATCATCAGAGGTGTCTACTGCCATGCCAGTTAGGGTGCTTTTCGCTCTCTAAATTGTTTAGAGAATTTGCCTGACCTGCGACAGACCGACGCCGCCCATGTTTCCAACGCTTAATTCCACCCCTTGCGCGCCTTGGGTAACGCTGTTCACCATACCGAACTGCAAGGCGGCCGCATCCACTTTTTTGCCTGCCCGCGTAACGTCCAAAGTAAAGGTATAGCTGCCATCCGCCACGCTGGAGCCCGAATTATCCCGCCCATCCCATTGCCAGTTAACCAAACCGACCGGCTGCGCGCCCAGTTGCATGTTGCGCACCAGCGCACCTGCCTGGTTATAAATTGCCACATCCACATTATCCACCGATTGCGCCAGCTCGATGCCGCCAAAAGCTGCGCCATTCGCCAAGTCCAAGCCCTTGCCCGGAACCAGCACGCCGTGGCCGATCATGGTGGCCGCCTGCAGCGACTGGCTGGATGTCATGCTGTCGCTCAACGCCTGCAGGGTAATATTCAACTGATCGATGCCGGTCACGGTGCTGAGCTGCGCCATTTGCGAAGTGACCTGCGCGTTATCCATCGGGTTGAGCGGGTCTTGATTTTTCATTTGCGTGACCAGCAGCTTGAGGAAGCGATCCTGCGTATCGGCGGCCGTCGAAGCTTTTGAGGCAGTGCTTGCATTGGCGTTGAATGAGGCAAACAGCGCTGCTGTCGATCCGGCATCTTGTGTGGCATCAACCATGATATTTTCCTTTCATTACGGGTTATTGCGTCGCGTTACGGTTCATTCTGCACACTATTGGCTGTCACGCTATTGACCTATGGTCATCGTCTTGAGCAACATGGTTTTCGATGCGTTCATCACTTCCACATTGTTCTGATAGGCGCGCGAGGCGGAGATCATGTTCACCATCTCGTCCACCACGTCCACATTGGGCATGGTGACGTAGCCCTTGTCATCGGCCATCGGATGCTTGGGGTCATAGATCATCCTCATCGGCGAGTTATCCTCCACCACGGCGCTCACTTTCACCCCTTGCGCGCCGCCTTCCACCGGCGTTGCGCTGAATATCACCTGTTTGGCGCGATAGGGCTGGCCGTTGGCGCTGGTGGCGCTGTCGACGTTCGCCAGGTTGCTGGCCACCACGTTCAGTCGCTGCGACTGCGCCGCCATCCCCGAGCCCGCTACATTGAAGATATTAAAAAGAGACATCATCTACCTCCGTTAAGTTTCATGATTGCCCGGCAAAACCGCAGCAAGTCGCTGTTAACCCTGTATCGCCGTCAGAATCGACTTGAGCCTGGCATTGACGAACATGACGCTGGCTTCATAACGCAAAGCGTTATCGGCGAACTGCGCGCGCTCCACGTCCATGTCCACCGTGTTGCCATCGGCGCTCGGTTGCACCGGTTTGCGATACATCACCGGCGCACCCATAAGCGATGCGCCGGAATTTCCTTCCAGGTGCATCGGCGAAGTTTTTGCGGCCGGCAATTCACTGGGCGTTCCCGCCAGAGCACCGCGCAACGCACTGGCAAAATCGACATCTCTCGCCTTGTAGTTCGGCGTATCCGCATTCGCGATATTCGAAGCCAGCAACTCCTGGCGCGCGGCGCGCAAATTCAGCGCGGTTTGCTGAAACCGTAGTGCATCATCCAATCGACTGACCATGCCCCCTCCTGTTTGCCTGCTGACACTGACTACCACTTAACATGGCTACCATCCTAAATCCCGGCGCAAATTTGCTATTTGCCGATTAGCGGCCAATTCCCCCGTCAATTCCGGCGTTCCAGCACTTCCCTTAAGCGTCCGCAACACGCACAATGCAGCCCATGAAGAAGTTAATTTTGGTCGCCTTGCTCCTGCTGCAATCCGCCGCCGGTGGAGCCGCATCCGCAGAGGATGCAGCGGTGCGCAGCGCCCCTTCCGCAGCACAGGATCACGCCCAGATAAGAAATACCGTGACCCAGTTCGTGGAGCAACAAATCGCCGCACTGCCCGGCAAGGCCACCTACCAGATAGATGAAACAGACCGGCGCATCGTCCTGCCACCATGCGCCAACTTCGAAGCCTTCCTGCCGCCCGGCAGCCAGTTGCTCGGCAAAACCTCGGTGGGCGTGCGCTGCGCCTCCTCGTCCCGCCAGGAGGAAACCCAAGAGAAAAACCAGGGGAAAGTTGCGACCGGCCAAACCCGCACCAACGGCTGGAGCATTTTTGTTCCGGTACAAATCCGGGTCAGCCTCAACCTACTGACCAGCGCACGCCAACTGCCGCCGGGGCACACCTTGCAGGAACAGGATCTGGCCAGCCAGACGACAGAAACATCGCGGATGGAAGGATTTACCGACCCGCAGCAAGTGCTGGGCAAAGTGCTGCGCTATGGCATCTCCGCCGGGCAGGTGCTGCGCGAAGACATGCTGCGCCAACCCTATAGCGTGAAGCAGGGTCAAGTCGTGCAGATTGCCGTGCAAGGCAACGGCTTCAGCATCCGCAGCGAAGGCGTCGCCTTGAACAATGCAGGCGAAGGGCAGTCCGTGCAAATTCGCGTCAGCTCGGGCCGCGTAGTCAGCGGCGTGGCGCGCGCGGGGGGATTGGTGGAAATTGCACCTTAAACGTGAAATTCGCACACGCATTTAACCCAGATAATCCATTGGGGCGTAGGTCGGGCTTCAGCCCGACATGTCGGGTTAAAACCCGACCTACAACCCATTGATTTTTCAATGCCCCAATAGCTAATGAACTATCTGGGTTTAACGGCAACGAACATGGCCAATATGTCGCACCTGATTAATGAAACATTTCACAAGATTGTTCTACGTGTTTTACTCCGAAGCCCAAACCCCTCCCAGCCTCCCCTTGTCAGGGGAGGAGTCTAGTCTCTCCCCCTGACAAGGGGAGGCTGGGAGGGGTTTGGGTTATCTCATATCTAAAAATTCAGCCTTCGCCAGCATGACGAATTATTAAAAACGCCCTAAAGTTTTTCGAATTATTACCGATATAATGTCAACGATAGATAGTTAAGAGCAGCCAGACTGAGAGGATCACCGTGAAAATCGATAAACCCATCAAGCCCTTACCCGCCAACCCGGCAGGAGAAGGCGCGGCACATGCCGCAACCAAGGGAAAATCCAACCCACCGCCCGCCGCCCGGCAGTCTGGCGAAACCAGCGTTTCGCTCGGCTCCACGGCGGCACAGTTGCACAGCATGACCAGCAGCATGGCGAGCACCCCTTCCGTCAACGCGGCCAAGGTTGCGGAAATCAAGCAAGCCATCGCCGAAGGCCGCTTCAAGGTCAACCCGGAAGTCGTCGCCGAGCGCCTGCTCGATACGGTGCGCGACCTGATGGGCAGCAGGGTCTGATAGTTGAAACCCGCTGCCGGCCCGCAATTGCTTGCCGCCTTGAGCGCCGAACTGGCGGCATTGCGCAGCTTTGTGACGCTGCTGGAACGCGAACAGGGAATGCTGGTGGAAAATCTCACCGACGAATTGCTCGAACTGTCCGAACAAAAATCGGCTGACGCGCTCAGCCTCAACAAGCTGGCCGAAACGCGCCGCGCCTTATTGCAGGAGCTTGTCCCGCAAGCCAACGCCGACACGATCCGCGCCTGGCTGAAAGCCCACAGCCCACAAGGCTTCGCCGCCTGGCAGGAAACCGTCTCCCTGGCAAAACGCGCCAAACGGGCCAACCAAACCAACGGCGAGCTGATCCAGATGAAACTGCGCCGCAACCAGCAAATGCTTGGCGTGTTAAGCAACGCGGTGGACAAGGCGAATCTGTACGGCCCCGACGGGCAAACCAGCTTCTCGCCTGGAAGCGGCAGGTCGCTGGGCAGCGGCTGAAATAGTTGCAACCTTTGCCATGACCTCCGGCTCAAAGGAATGTCAATTTTGGCTGATACAATCGGGATAGCCGATCCGCGCGACACCGATCACCGATACCGAAATATTATGCGCCGCCATTATCTCCTTCCATTGCAGTTGCTGATCCTGATCTTTATGCTGGGTATGGGCGGGGCATCCTATGCTGCCGTGCCCGATGCACCCACCATCGGGACAGCGACCGCAGGCGACACGCAGGCAACCGTCACCTTCACCGCTCCAGCCAGCGACGGCGGTGCGGCAATAACCATCTACACCGCCACCTCAACACCCGACAGCCTTACCGGCACCTGCGCAGGCCCGGCAGCCTGCGATATTACTGTCACTGGCTTGACCAACGGCACGGCCTATACCTTCGCTGTGACCGCAACCAACGCAGAGGGGATCGGTGCTGCATCAGAACAATCGAACAGCGTGACCCCTGCAACCGTGCCCGATGCACCCACCATCGGGACAGCGACCGCAGGCAACACGCAGGCAACCGTCACCTTCACTGCTCCAGCCGACAACGGCGGCGCGGCAATAACCACCTACACCGCCACCTCAACACCCGACAGCCTTACCGGTACCTGCGCAGGCCCGGCAGCCTGCGATATTACTGTCACTGGCTTGACCAACGGCACGGCCTATACCTTCACGGTGACCGCGACCAACGCAGCGGGAACCAGTTCTCCGTCGTCGCCATCATCTCCTGCAGTAACACCAAAGGCATTACCAGGCGCGCCGACCGACGTCACTGCAACTGCCGGCAACGCCCAAGCTACGATTACCTTTACAGCACCAGCCAGCAACGGCGGCAGTGCGATCACTGGCTATACAGTTACATCCAGCCCGGCAGGTGGCATCGACAGCAATACTGGTTCAACTGGGCTCAGCCACGTCATTACCGGCTTGACCAACGGCACCGCATACACTTTCTCCGTCACCGCGACCAACGCAGCTGGTGTTGGTGAGGCATCGACAGCTTCCAGCCCCGTGACACCCATGGGCGTTCAGACCATAACCTTCGCCACTCCACTACCGACCGTGGTCGTCGGCGGCACTGGCACCGTCTCCGCTACTGCGACTTCCGGTCTTACCGTCACTTTCACCGCCCCGACCACCACCAGCGTCTGCACACTATCCGGCAGCACCATTACCGGCGTGGCAGCCGGCAAATGCACCGTCGCCGCCGACCAGGCCGGTAACGGCAGCTATGCTGCCGCGCCTCAGAAAACACAGGACATCACTATCGGCAAGGGCAGCCAGACCATTACTTTTCCCGCACAAGCGGGAAGAGTATTCGATACGGCTCCCTTCACGCTGGACCCGGCTACCGCGACCTCGGGGCTGGCCGTGAGCTATGCTGCGGCTCCCGCGTCGGTGTGCAAAATCAACAGCGCCACGGTCACCATGGTGGCCGCAGGCACCTGCACCATCACCGCCACCCAGAGCGGCAATTCCAACTACAACGCGGCATCGGCGGTGACACAGACCATTATCATCAGCCAGGCAAGCCAGACCATCACCTTCAACACGCAAGCAGCAAAAAATTTCGGTGCGGCGCCCTTTTCGCTGGATCCGGCTACGGCGAGTTCTGGCCTGCCGGTGACTTACTCTTCGTCCACCCCGACGGTGTGTTCCATCAACGGCAGCACCGTGACCATCATAGCCATAGGCACCTGCACCATCGCCGCCAATCAGGCAGGTAACGCCACCTACGGCACCGCGTCGCAGGTAACCCAGAACATCGTCATCAGCAAAGGAAATCAAACCATCACCTTCGTCGCGCAGACCGGCAAAGCGTTCGGCGCGGCGCCTTTCAAGCTGAATCCGCTGGCTACGGCAGATTCAAAGCTGGAAGTCGCTTACACATCGAAGACTCTTTCGGTATGCACCATCAGCGGCAGCACCGTTACCATTGTCAGCGCGGGCGTCTGCACCATCGCTGCCGATCAGGCGGGCAACAGCAACTACAACGCGGCAACGCAGGTAACGCGAGATATCACCATCAGCAAGGGAACGCAGAAAATCACCTTCGGCACCCAAACAGCCAAAACCTTCAGCACGACGCCTTTCACGCTGAGCACGCTGGCCACTACCGATTCGGGCTTGGCCGTGACTTATACTTCGACCACCCCGCTGGTATGCTCGATCAGCGGCAGCACCGTTACCATGTTGATACCGGGCACCTGCACCATCGCCGCCAATCAGGCGGGCGACGACAACTACAGCGCCGCGTCGCAAGTGACGCAAAACATCACCATCAGCAAGGGAACACAGGCCATCACCTTCGGCGCACAAGAGGCGCAAATCATTGGCGTGGCGCCTTTTGCGCTGAACCCGGTGGCGACGGCGAGCTCTGGCCTGGAAGTGAGTTATAGCGCAACCCCCACGACGGTATGCACGATTTCCGACACGACGGTCACCGCTTTGGCGACAGGCACTTGCACCATCAGCGCCAGCCAGGCAGGCAATTCCTACTATTCGGCGGCGACTGCGGTCAAGCAGGGCATCGTCATCGGCAAAACGACCGCACCCGGCGCGCCCACGCTCACCGGCGTAACCGCCGGTTATGGCAGCGCCACCCTCAGCTTCGATGCGCCATCCAGTAATGGCGGCAGTAAAATCACCGCCTACAACGCCGCTTGCACCGCCACCGGCGAAACCACGCGAACCGGTACCGGCGCGGCTTCATCCATCATCGTGCAGGGCTTGACGATCGGCGTGACCTATTCCTGCTCGGTGACGGCGATCAACAGCGTAGGCACCAGCGCCGCATCAATAGAGCTGCCGGTCACACCGGTCGCGTCTTATACCGTTCCAACCACGACCTCCACCCCCTTGACCGGCTTGTGGTGGAATGAACAGGAGCCGGGCTGGGGCATGAGCGTCACCCAGCACGGCGCGATGATTTTTATGGGCTGGTACGCTTATGACGCATCCGGCGCTTCGACCTGGTATGTGATGCCGTCCTGCCCGATCCTCGGCAACGCTTGCACGGGCGAGATTTATAGCGTTTCGGGCGGCAGTTCCTTTATTACGCCTTGGGATGGCTCAGCCAAAGCGGTCACCCCGGCAGGGACAGGCATCCTGACTTTCAACAACGCCAATGCCGGGACATTCAATTACTCGATGGACGGCACCTCGGGACTGATTTCCATCGCGCGACAGGTGTTTGCAACCGGCTTGACCGCACCCGTCCCGGATTTTTCAGACCTCTGGTGGAACCCGGACGAATCCGGATGGGGGGTGTCGCTGACCCAGCAATATGGGACGATTTTTGCCGTCGCGTATGGCTACGATGCAAACGGCAAGCCGATCTGGTACGTTGCCTCGGATTGCCGGGTTGACGGCAATTATTGCAGCGGCAGCCTGTATCAGGTGAAGGGCGGAACCGTACCGACGACGACATGGGATGGGACAAATTTGGTGGTAACCACTGTCGGCTTCATCGAGTTCGTGTTCGACGACGCCTCAAACGGTACCATGAATTATTTCATCAACGGCGTGGCCGGCACGAAAGTCATTACGCGGCAATTGTTTTAGCAAAGGCAACTACTCAGGCTGAAGTCGTATGCCTGAAAATAGCTACAACGCCAGTCCTTCCCCCTGGAAGGGGGAAGGTTAGGATGGGGGTGGAGGGGTGGAATCACTGCTGTAGGTTGAATCTGCCATTCTATGATAAACGGAATTACTCTTCAATACCCGCACCACGCTCCACATTGGGCGACATGATCGTAATAAGTACGCGCCGGTTTCTGGCACGATTTTCCGGGCTGTCGTTCGGCACCAGCGGTTGATTCGAGGCTAAGCCCACCACCGACAGGTGTTTTGCTGGCACGCCACTGTCGATCAGCATTCTGGCCACGCTGCTAGCGCGCGCGGAAGACAACTCCCAATTGGAAGGAAACTGCGCGGTGGCAATGGGAACATCGTCTGAGTGCCCTTCCACTTCGATTGGCGACTCCTCTTTTTTTAACACGGCTGCCACCTGACGCAGCACATTCAACATGCCGGGTTGCAAGGTTGCCTCCCCCGTCCCGAACAGCACGTTCGCGCTAATATCGACAACCACCCCGCGCTTAGTTTGACTGATGCTGACCGTGCGTTGTTCAATCAACGGCGCCATCACTTCTTTCAGTCCAGTGGCCAGAATTTTCATTTGCTCCTGGATTTTGCGTTGCTGCTCGCCCAGGCGCGCGGTGCGCTTGTCCACCAGCGACTTGAGCACCGGATCCTGCTGGGTGGCTACAATGCCGCCCGTAGCGGCAATAGACGGCTTGGCAAATGCGGTATTCAACGAATTGCTGAAGGTCTTGTATTTTTCCTCGTTCACCGAGGAAATGCCGTACATCACCACGAAAAAAGCAAACAGCAAGGTGACGAAATCGGCATAGGAAATCATCCACCGGTCGTGGTTATCATGTTCTGTACGTTTGATACGACGCGCCATTCTGGCAATCTCCAAGCCGGACAAGCCGGAAGCAAAAAAGTTGAAATCGCATAGCCCACCTTTCGGCTGGTCGACTGGCACAAACACACCACCAATGCGCGCGTGAGCTTTTAAATGCACATGGCATATAGACCTGAATACCCCTGCCTAGTGATCAGTCTACAGTGATTCACCAATCGTGGACAGAGGCAGCCTTTTCCAACATTCTGACAGCCGCACCAAAGCAAAAAGCCCAACACGGGGTTGGGCTTTTTGGGTGAGGAGTCTGACGATGACCTACTTTCACATGGGTAATCCACACTATCATCGGCGCTAAGTCGTTTCACTGTCCTGTTCGGGATGGGAAGGAGTGGGGCCAACTCGCTATGGTCGTCAGACAAACTGTTCGGCTCGCAGCGCT
>JAUYJO010000039.1 GCA_030700315.1 Gallionella sp. | reverse complement strand
GGCATTTGTCTATTAGGAGGCAACCATGAAAAACTATCCGGAAAATAGCAGCACCGTCCGCCCTCTGCTGAACCTGATGATCGCCGCGATCCTCGCGTTTCCGCTGCCCTCGCTGGCAGCCTCGGTCGCCTTGGCGACGGCCCCGCTGGCGACCTCCACCACTTCCACGGTCAAGCCCAACGTGATGTTCATCCTCGACGACTCAGGCAGTATGGATTGGGATTATCTGCCGGACTGGGCGAACGACAGCCATCCAACTACCGGCACCAATTACAACGACATGCCGGAACTTTTCAGGAATAATGGATTTAACGGCGTTGCCTATAATCCGGCGATCACCTACACGCCGCCGGTTCTTTACAATGCGGACGGCACCCTTAACACCACCACTTATCCCAACATACCATCACCGTGGACCTCGGTAAAAAATGATGCCTTTTGGGTGCAATCTACGTCGTACAGCAACTTGGTCGGCAGTGCCTCGTTCTACACCTTTGTGCCCGGAGAATATTGTTCGTCGGCAAACATGACCAGTTGCGTAACCGCAACTGCGCCCACCACGGTCGGCGGTATTCTATATGACAAGCCAGTCGGGTTACGCTGGTGCGATAGCGCGGCGCTGACCAATTGTCAGAGCATCAACGATTCAACCTACGAATACCCGCGCTACCCCGGCCCCCTAACACCAGCTACCGCAACCATTACTATTACCACCGGATCTGGCGGTAGTACGTCCGTGACCAGCATCAAGGTTAATAACCTGGAAATCCTTTCAGGTACAACTGGAACTCAAAGCAACAACGGCAATCTGGCTAGTGCCATCAGAACAAAAATCAATAATTGCACTGCCAGCACCAGCGGAAATTGCCAGATAGCCGGCTACAAGGCATCGCGATCATCTAATGTTGTGACGATCACAGCTCCTGCCGCCCTGGGTGCAATTACCTTTACGCCCACTTACACGAAAGGAACCGGTGGCAGAACCGTTACTCCTACCGCATTCAGCGGCTACACGGCCATACCAGGCTCAAACCTGTTCACCGACATCGTTTCCACCACTACCAGTTACCCCTACCCGGGCACAGCCACCAAGGCCTCAACCCGCACCGATTGTGCTGGTACGACTTGTACTTACGCCGAGGAAATGACCAATTACGCCAACTGGTGGACGTATTACCACACCCGTATGCAATCGATGAAAACTTCGGTCAGCCGCGCTTTCAAGACACTGGACAATCGTTTCCGGGTGGGTTTTAGCACCATCGGCTACACGGGTGCGAGCAACAGTGACTCAAGATTCCTTGGCAACGATGTCTTCGAACTGGCGCACAAGAACAGCTGGTTCACCAAGCTGTTCGCCACTAATCCATCCGGCAGCACCCCGCTACGCGGCGCGCTATCCAAGGCCGGCCGCTATTACGGCAAGAAGATCAGCGGTCAAGTGGATCCGGTGCAGTATTCCTGCCAGCAAAATTTCACCATTCTATCCACGGATGGTTACTGGAACACAGGTCTTGAAACGGGCAGCTACACCGCACTGGGTTTGACCGGCAGCCTGGTGGGCGACCTGGATGGCGGCAGCACACCGCGCCCGATGAAGCAGGGCACCAGCGCCGTTTCCAACACCCTGGCCGACATCGCCAAATACTATTACGACACCGATTTGCGTACCACCACCTTGGGCACCTGCGCGGGTGGCACCAGTACCGACTTCCCCTCGGGCAACCCGGATGTCTGCACCAATAACGTGTTTACCAGCAGCACCGACAACAACATTAAGCAGCACATGACCACTTTCACCATGGGACTGGGCATCGACGGCACGCTGACCTATACGTCCGATTATCTGACCGCAACGTCCGGAGATTTTTATAATCTCAAAAATGGTTTGGGTTCACCCACGGTAAATTGGCCAGACCCGATCAACAACTCGGCGGGAGAGCGGATTGACGACCTGTGGCATGCTGCGGTGAACGGACAGGGAATTTATTTCAGCGCCAAAGATCCTGATTCAATCATTACCGGCTTCAACACGGCGCTTTCATCCATTACCGCCAAACTTGGCGCCGCCGCCGCCGCCGCCACCAGTACATTGAATCCGGTCGCCGGCAACAATTTTGCCTACGTCGCCAGCTACACCACCAATGCATGGAAGGGCAACCTGGAATCACGCAGCATCAACGTTGACACCGGCGTGGTCAGCGAAACCGCAAGCTGGTGCGTGGAGGATGTGTCTGCGGCAACCTGTGTGGCACCGGGTACGATCGTTGTCGATACCAGCGGCTCCAGCACCATTTACAACTGTGTCGTTACCGGTTCCACGGCCGGCGCATGTACCTCTCCCGGTGTATTTGACTCAGGCACCTCCGAATGCAGAACTGAAATCCAAAACGCCTGCACCGGCACGATGGCCGCCAAAGTTGGGGCAACCACTGACACCCGTACCATTTACACGGCCCCCGCTGGTGCTCTTACTCCATTGGTTGGACAAAACCTTGTCCCATTCGATGCCGCCTATGCGCTTGCCAATCCGACGAACTTCGCTGCCGCGCACATCAACGGGCTCAACCAGTGGGGTTCGCTTTCCGGCCCGTCCACCGACATCACCAGCCAACAATATGCTGCCCAGGGAGTAAATCTGATCAATTATCTGCGCGGCCAGAATGGCTATGAGGATCGTGCCGCCAACGTGCTGTCCAACCGCCTGTATCGCGCGCGCGAGGCCGTGCTGGGCGACGCGCTGGAATCGCAACCTGCTTATATCAGCGCTCCCGTATTCAATTACCCCTACCCGGGCTACAGTGCTTATAAAACGGCGCAATCCGGTCGTGCCGGGACGGTGTACATGGGCACCAACGACGGCATGATGCATGCCTTCAATGCCACCAATGGTTCAGAACGCTGGGCTTACGTGCCCAGCATGGTGATCCCCAACATGTGGAAACTGGCCAGTACCAGCTACAGCAACAACCACACCAATTACGTCAACGGCAGCCCACTCACCACCGACATATGCACTGCCAATTGCGCCGATAATGCCACTGCCGTATGGAAAACCGTTCTAGTGGGCGGCCTGAACGGTGGCGGTCGCGGATATTATGCGCTGGACATTACCAATCCCGATGTGCCGGCCTTGTTATGGGAATTCACCCCGGCAGATGACAACGATCTCGGTTACAGCTTCGGGGTGCCTGTCATTACCAAAAAGGATGATGGTACCTGGGTAGTGCTGGTAACCTCCGGCTACGACAATGGGACGCTCAGCGGCGACCCGTTCATCAACAATTTGCCCACCGGCGATGGCAGCGGCTACCTGTACGTCCTGAATGCCGGCACCGGCGCGATCATCAGCAAGATATCCACTGGCGTTGGAGATGCCACTACACCCAGCGGACTGGCCAGAATCGCCGCCTGGAATGCCGAATCCGCAGGCAACAAGGCGAGTTATGTCTATGGCGGCGATCTGCTTGGAAATATCTGGCGCTTCGATATTAACAGCGCTGCTCCTGCGGCAATCGGCACCGGCGATGTCCTGCTGTTTGCCACCTTGCTGGATGGCGCCAGCAGTCCGCAGCCCATTACCACCACCCCGGTGCTGGGACAGATCAACGATAAGCGCATCGTCTTCATTGGCACCGGAAAATATCTGGAGGTCGCCGACCTGTACACGACCCAGCAACAGAGCCAATACGCGATCATGGACGATAATACGGGCGTAGCCCTGGTCAATCCCCGTGCAACACTGGTGCAACGTACCCTGACCAACGACACGGGCACGGCCACCCGTACCGGATCGACCGAATCGTGCACCGGCTTCACGGGCCGGGGCTGGTATGTCAATCTCCCGGATAGCAAGGAGCGTGTGAACATCGACAGCAAATTGGTGCAAGGCACGCTACTGGTTCCTTCGATCGTGCCCTCAAATACTGTTTGCTCACCTGGCGGGTACGGCTGGCTCAACTTCTTTGACTACAAAACCGGCTGTGCGGTTGACACCTCATCCGGCTTGGCCGCAACGAAATACGACTCTACTATCGTCGGTATTAACGTTATCTTCATTGGCGGTGAACCCGTAGTTTCAGTCGTAACCTCGACCAACCCGACGCCAGAACAACCGTCTACGGGTATCCCCTTTTCGCCGGACTCATCCCACTTCGCCGGGAAGCGGATGATCTGGCGCGAGCTGATCCCGTAAGCGACACAACCTGCACAACAAAAGCGGCCTGCGGGCCGCTTTTGTTGTGGGTCGGACTTTATTAGATTAGTCCGACAGCGAATCGTCAAGTTAACACCCGGCCCACAGGAACTATCCGCCTGCAGCCTGCAGCGTCTTGGGCAACGGAAACACCACGTTCTCCTCGATCCCCTCCAGTTCCCTCACCTCTCCCGCGCCCAACACCTTCAGCCGCGCGATCACTTCGCCGACCAGTACCTCCGGCGCAGAGGCACCGGCGCTGATACCGACACGTTGTTTGCCCTGCAGCCATTCTGCCCTCACTTCACTGGCGTTATCCACCAAGTACGCAGAAACACCAAGGTTTTGGGCGACTTCGCGCAGGCGGTTGGAGTTGGAACTGTTGGGCGAGCCGACCACGATGACCAGATCGCATTGTTGCGCCAGCGTTTTTACCGCGTCCTGCCGGTTCTGCGTGGCATAGCAAATATCGTCCTTCTTCGGTCCGGTGATGAACGGGAAGCGCGTTTTCAGTGCGGCGATGAGGGTGCTGGCGTCGTCCACCGACAGCGTGGTCTGGGTGACATAGGCCAGATTATGCTCGTCCTCCACCTTCAGTCTTTCGACATCGGCCGGCGACTCGACCAGATACATACCGCCTTCGCTCTGCCCCATCGTCCCTTCCACCTCGGGATGACCCTTATGGCCGATCATCACGATCTCCTTGCCCAGCTCGCGCATGCGCGAGACTTCGATGTGGACCTTGGTCACCAGCGGACAGGTGGCATCGAACACCGTGAGGTTGCGCGCTTCCGCCTCGCGCCGCACCGATTGCGGCACACCATGCGCGCTGAAGATGAGGATGCTGGCGGGCGGCACATCGGTCAGTTCTTCGATGAAGATAGCGCCCTTGGCTTTCAGCCCTTCCACCACGAACTTGTTGTGCACCACTTCGTGCCGCACGTAGATCGGTGCGCCGTACAGCGT
This sequence comes from Gallionella sp., assembly GCA_030700315.1. Lineage (GTDB taxonomy): Bacteria > Pseudomonadota > Gammaproteobacteria > Burkholderiales > Gallionellaceae > Gallionella. The sequence goes on along the minus strand of JAUYJO010000039.1, from coordinate 1,536 downwards.
CAGTGCGCGTTCGACGATCTCGATGGCGCGATCGACGCCGGCGCAGAAACCGCGCGGTTTAGCGATGAGTATTTCCATGTCTTTTTCCTTTGAAGCCGTCCCAGATCAGCAATGCTGCACCGCAGGTGATGGCGGAATCGGCGAGGTTGAAAGCGGCGAAGTGATAGCCCGCCCAATGAAAATCCAGAAAGTCCACCACGTAACCGTAGGCGATGCGGTCGATCAGATTGCCCAATGCGCCGCCGAGAATGAACGCCAGCGCAAAGCTGAATAATTTCTCTGCTTGATGTTTGCGCAACAGCCAGACGATCCAGGTGGATGCCACGAGGGCAATGGCGCTGAACAACCAGCGCTGCCTGCCGCCCGCGTCGTGCAGAAAACTGAACGCCGCGCCGGTGTTGTGTGCCAGCACCAGATTGAAGAAAGAGGTAATGGCAAGCACTTCGCCATGGACGAAATGGCTGTTGATTGCGGCCTTGCTCAGTTGATCGAGGACAATCACGATCAGGGAGATCACTAACCAACGTTTCATCTCTCTGCACCCTCAACCACACACCCCGTCATTCCCGCGCAGGCGGGAATCCAGCAATTCAAACAAACTCCGCATAGCGGGACAATCTGGTTTTGTCCGCTACGCGGGTTGATATTCAAACTGGATTCCCGCCTGCGCGGGAATGACGGAGGCTTATGCATATTCCCTGACCTCGCCGCTGCCGAACAGATTGCTGACGCAGCGTCCACACAGAGTCGGGTGCGCGGGATCACTGCCAACATCGGCGCGGTAATGCCAGCAACGCGCGCATTTGCTGTGCGCGCTCGGCGTGACCTTGATCTCGAGTTCGCCTTGGCGCAGATGCACATCGGCGCGCGAGGTGATGAACACCAGGCGCAAGTCGTCGCCGAGACGGGACAATAATTCAAAGGTTGCCTGTGGCGCATACACATCCACTTCGGCTTGCAGCGCGGACCCGATCGCGCCCGCCGCACGTTGTTCTTCCAGCTTCTTGTTCACCTGTTCGCGCACGGCACGGATATCCCACCATGCGCTTACTGTCGCCCCATCCAGCCCCGCACCCGGCAATTCGTACCACAACTGCTCGAACACGCTCACGTCGTCCTTGCCGCACAGGCTCGCCCACACTTCCTCGCCGGTGAAAGAGAGGATGGGCGCAATCAGTCGCGCCAGTGATTGGGTGATGTGGTACAGCGCGTTCTGCGCCGAACGGCGCGCCTCTGAGTTTTCGCCTGCGGTGTAAAGACGGTCTTTCAGGATGTCGAGATAGAATCCGCCCAAGTCTTCCGAACAGAAGCCCAGCAATTTCTGCACCGCGAAGTGGAACTCATATCGTTCATAGTCGGTGCGCAGATCGTCCTCCAATTTCTGTGCCAGCGCCAGTGCGTAGCGGTCGATCTCCAGCCATTCAGCGACCGGCAGCGCATCGCGTGCAATATCGAAGTCGCTGACGTTGGCCAGCAGGAAACGCAGGGTGTTGCGGATGCGGCGGTAGCTTTCCACCACGCGTTTCAGAATCTCAT
>JAUYJO010000089.1 GCA_030700315.1 Gallionella sp. | reverse complement strand
CGCTTTACCCGAACGCTTTGCGGCGGATGACGTGCAACGCAAACGCCTGGTGCGGGTGTTGCCAAAGTGGACTTAGCCCAGCGTGCCCGCGTGGGCCGTGATGCCGATGCGCCGCTATTCGCCATACAAGACGCGCGTGTTTCTCGAACATCTGGAACGATTCATGGTGAAGGTTTAAAAGTATCCGGAACGGACTGCACGATTTTTTGTGGGACACCGGCTGCACTTGGCCAGGAGCAATCGGTTGAGGTCTCGCCTTCATAGCCGACGTTCAGCCCAATAGGTTACGCATCGCAATAGTGCCACGCTTACCCGACTACACGCTATATGATAGCCTTCGCTGGTTCGTAAATTCGACAAACCGTAATGGCCCAACTTCCCCAGACGAACTTCGCTCATTTAGAACAGCACGACGAACAGTTGCTGCGTTTGGGTATGTTGGCAGAAAAGTATTTTGCAGAAGATCCCAATACCTGTTTGCTCAAACTGCGCCAGCTTTCCGAGTTGCTTGCCCAGCTTGTCGCGGCGAAAACCGGGCAACTTGTAGCGCCGGAAGAAACCCAGTTCGACTTATTGCGTCGCTTGCAGGATAGCGGAATCCTTACGCGCGAAATTGCTCAGCTATTCGGAGAAGTTCGGCGTACTGGCAATGCGGCGAGCCACGCACTTGAAGGCGACCACCGAGGCGCGCTGAGTGCATTGAAGATCACCTGGCAGTTGAGCCTGTGGTATCACCGCACGTTCAAAAACCCATCGTACAAATCTGGCCCATTTATTCCTCCAGCTCCGCCCAAAGACGAAAGCGATGAACTACGCGCCGAAATGGAGCGGTTAAGCAAGACTCTCCAGGAATATCAGGCTACCCATCATGAAACCGCCGAACAGCTTGAGGCGACACAGGCAAAGCTGCGCGCAGCAAAGAGCGAGCAGGCATTCTGGGAGCAGATGGCAGCCGAGGCAGAGCAGGCCAAGGCCGCGTTGGAGAAACGTCTTGCCGAACAGCAAACCGCAGCGGCAGCCCAACCCAAGAGCGTGTTGATACAGTTGGTTTCGTCCGCCAATACCGCCGCCAGCGCGGTTCAGCTGGATGAAGCCGACACCCGCAAACTGATCGACCAGCAACTCCGCCAAGCCGGCTGGGAAGCTGATTCGCAGAGCATCAAATACAACAAAGGCACTCGCCCGGAAAAGGGGCGCAACCTGGCCATAGCGGAGTGGCCCACCGAGAGCGGCCCGGCCGATTACGTGTTGTTTGCAGGTTTGCTGCCGATTGCCGTCGTGGAAGCCAAACGCAAAAACGTCGATGTGTCCGGCTCATTACAGCAAGCCAAGCGCTACAGCCGCACCTTTACGCCGTCGCGGGAAACCATATTGCCTGATGAGAACTGGGGTGAAGGCGCTGCTGCCTATCGCGTGCCCTTCGCCTTTTCAGCCAATGGCCGCCCCTATCTGCGCCAGCTATCCACCAAGAGCGGCATCTGGTTCTGTGACCTGCGCCGCGCCGACAACCTGGGGCATGTACTCGATGGCTGGTACACCCCGGAAGGACTGACCACGCTGCTCAAGCGGGACGAAGCCAAGGCGCACGAAAACCTCGCCAACGCACCTTTCAATTACGGCTTTCCGTTGCGCTACTACCAGCAGGATGCCATCCGCGCCGCCGAATCGGCTATCGAAGCTGGCCAACGTGAGATGTTGCTGGCGATGGCGACCGGCACCGGCAAGACCAAAACCTGTATCGCGTTGATTTACCGTTTGCTCAAAGCAAAGCGCTTTCGCCGCATCCTGTTTCTGGTTGATCGTTCCGCGCTGGGCGAGCAGGCCGCCAATGCCTTCAAGGATACGCGCATGGAAAACCTCCAATCCTTCGCCGACACCTTCGGTATCAAGGAACTGGAGGAACAAGCGCCGGATTCCGATACCGCCGTACACATCGCCACCATACAGGGCATGGTGCAGCGCCTGCTCTATGCCGCCGAGGGTGCAGCTCCGCCCGCCGTCGATCAATACGACTGCATCGTCGTGGACGAATGCCATCGCGGTTATCTGCTGGATCGCGAGTTGTCCGATACGGAAATGACATTCCGGGGATATGAAGACTACATCTCAAAATATCGCCGCGTGCTGGACTACTTCGACGCCTACAAGGTTGGCCTGACCGCCACACCGGCGCTGCACACCACGCAGATATTTGGAGCGCCGATTTACACCTACAGCTATCGGGAAGCGGTTATCGACGGGTTCCTCGTGGATTACGAGCCGCCGGTACAAATCAAAACCGAACTGTCCCAGAACGGCATCAACTGGAAGGCGGGAGAGGACGTCAAAGTCTACGATGCGCACAGCAACCAGATTGAATTATTCAAAACCCCCGATGAAATCAATATTGAAGTCGAAGACTTCAACCGCAAGGTCATCACCAGATCATTTAACCAGGTCGTGTGCGAATATCTCGCGCAGGAGCTTGATCCCGCCTCCCGCCGCAAAACGCTGATCTTCTGCGCGACCGACGCGCATGCCGATATGGTGGTCGATCTGCTCAAGGCCGCCTTCAAGGCTCAATACGGCAGCGTGGACGATGATGCGGTCATCAAGATCACCGGCGCCGCCGACAAGCCGCTGCAACTCATCCGCCGCTACAAGAACGAGCGCAATCCGAACGTGGCGGTCACCGTCGATCTGCTCACCACCGGCATCGACGTGCCGGAAATCTGCAACCTCGTATTCCTGCGCCGGGTGAATAGCCGCATCCTGTTCGACCAGATGCTGGGCCGTGCCACGCGCCTGTGCGACGAGATCGAAAAGGAAGCCTTCCGTGTCTTCGATGCAGTACAGATATTTGTGGCACTGAGCGACATGACTGCGATGAAGCCGGTCGTGGTTGACCCCAAAATCAGCTTCACCCAGCTGGCTCAGGAGCTGGCCTCGGTGGGGGATGAATCAGCCCGCCAACTGGTGCGCGACCAGTTCCTCGCCAAGCTGCAAGGCAAGAAACGCCACCTCTCGGAAAAATCCGCGCGCGACTTCGAAACCAAAGCGGGCATGACCCCGGATGAGTTCATCAAGAGGCTGAAGGCCATGCCCATCAACGATGTGGCGGCATGGTTCACGCAGAACCCAGACCTCGGCGAAATTCTCGACCGCAAGGGCGAAGGCAGCGCACAGCCCATTTTAATTTCCGAGCATGAAGACAAGCTGCGCACTGCCGAACGCGGTTATGGCAATGCAAAGAAACCGGAGGACTACCTCAAGGAATTCACCGCCTTCATCCAGAGCCACAGCAACGACATCCCGGCGCTGCTGGCCGTGCTGACCCGTCCGCGCGAACTCACCCGCAAGCAGTTGCGCGAACTGGTGTTGGAGCTGGATAAGGCGGGATACACCGAAACCAATCTCGCTACCGCATGGCGCGAGACGACCAATCAGGATATCGCCGCGCGTATCGTTGGCTACATCCGCCAGGCTGCCATCGGCGATGCGCTGCTGCCCTACAACGAGCGCGTCGAACATGCGCTGCAAAAGCTGCTGGCCTCGCGCGCTTGGACCGGGCCGCAGCGCGATTGGCTGAAAAAAATCGCCGCGCAGACCAAAGCCAACCTGCTGGTCGATCACGCCGCACTGGACGATCCGGACCTGATCTTCAAGCGTGAAGGCGGCGGCTTTACCAGGCTCGACAAGATGTTTAACGGAGAGCTCCAGCAAGTGCTGGACACCTTCAACGAATCAATCTGGCAACAAACTGCCGCTTGATTATTTATGGCAAAAAGCATAAAGTAAGATTTCCTTACATTGACGAATCAGGAAATTATCATGCTCGCTAAAATGACCTCCAAGAACCAGCTTACCCTGCCCAAAAACATAACCACCGCCGTTGGTCCCGCGGAATACTTCGACGTGGAAGCCCGCAACGGACAGATCGTACTCACCCCGGTACGCATCCAGCGTGGCGATGCCGTGCGCGCCAAACTGGCCGAGCTGGATCTGGACGAGCAAGACATTGCGGATGCGGTTGCATGGGCGAGAAAATCTCCCGCAACCAAAAAATCCGGCCCTGTATCTAAAAAGTCCGCGAAGTAATGCCGCGTTCAAAACATATACCCCGCGTAGTCATCGACACCAACCTGGTGTTGTCCGCGCTGGTATTCGCGCAGGGCCGGCTGTCGCCGCTACGCCTTGCATGGCAGGGTACGCTTTGCCAGCCGCTGCTATCGAGTTTCACTGCCGCAGAGCTTATCCGTGTACTCGCCTACCCGAAATTCAAGCTTTCCACCGAAGCTCAGCAAGAGCTGCTGGCCGATTATCTGCCTTATTGCACCACAGTGCGCATGCCCGTCAAGCCACCCGCAACACCTGAATGCCGTGACAAATTCGACCTGCCGTTTTTGCAACTCGCCGTCACGGGCAAGGCGGACTATCTGGTGAGTGGCGACCAGGACTTGCTGATCCTCGCCGGCCAATTTGTCTGCCCCATCATCACCGCCGATCAATTCAAGAAAACGCTCAACCCATGACCACCCACGACATCGTCGGCAAACTCTGGAACCTGTGCAACGTCCTCAAGGACGACGGCATCACCTATCACCAGTACGTCACCGAGCTGACTTACCTGCTGTTCCTCAAGATGGCCAAGGAAACCGGCACCGAAGACCAGCTCCCCAAGAATCATCGCTGGGACGATCTGGAAAATCTCGCCGCACCGGACCGGCTGGAGTTCTACAAGATACTGCTGATTCATCTGGGCAGCCACG
>JAUYJO010000062.1 GCA_030700315.1 Gallionella sp. | reverse complement strand
CTGTGGCGCAGCTCCAGCGACGGCTCTGAGGTAGTCAGCTGCCTCGTCATACCAGCTAGGATGCGCGTTCGAGAGCACGCGCCCGGTCGCAGTCACTGATGGTGCCAAGACAGACTCCAAGAGATCCGGTCGCTCGTCAGCGAAGCAGGATATTGCTCCTGTCCCGAAACGCCAGTCCACATGGTCATGCTGAGTCAGCCGGATTTGTCCACCTTGCGCCACGTGTTGGTATGCTGCAGTAGGTGCCACCATAACAAGCCTGGGCGAAAAGGCTTCAATCCGATGAAGATTGGCGCTGATTAGTTCCGCAAGCATCTTGCGTGAAGGCTTCGCTCCGTATGCAACGCCAATGAGGACTTCCGCCTCGTGCGGTAGATTCCGCCAGTTTGAGCCGATTGTCTCTGCGATGCGCATCCAGTCCATGAGTGCAACAGTCGAGCGGAATTTGGCGGGCACCGCTCGCGCCATGAAAGCAAGAAGGAACGAGGTGTGCTGAAACTCACGAATCCGGCTGGATGAGAGCTGAGCAGCAAGGCTCGATGGCTTAATTGCCTGCAGTAACTTGGCTGCCAGTTCGCGTTGTCGCGGCTTAGGTGCCAGCCGCCCCACGTAGATGCCTAGCGGATCAAACATGCGCAGCACGTGCCAAGCAATGTCGTCGATATCTCGAAACGCGGAAATTGGATCATCGGCGAGCAGTTTCTGTGCAATGGGAACAAACTTTTCAACCATATCCAGAGCCAGAATCTCGTCGGTCCAGGCCATCGCTTTACAGAAATTCGCAAAGGCTCCAGCTGGCTCAGACGCAGGCCATTCCGTGGCGAAACCAATTAGCTTTTGCCGGTCAAGGCTCGATAGAAAGGCTCGACTCCAGGGGGTATCTTGACCAGCTTTCAATGCAGAGAGTAGTTCGCCGAGATGATAGGCCGTCTTCGGTGTCACTGCGGAGATTGCCGCTGCGACAGCATGCGGATCCGCTGCGTTCACTAGAGCTGCGGCTTGCTCTTGGTCTTTGTTGTGAACAGCATGAAGTAGCCTAGCCAACCCATAACCGCTCGGTTCAAGAGGGGCGGATATCCAACTAGCGACGGTCTCTTCGTGACCTATCAGCAGCACCTGCGGCCAGCTTTGACCATACGCGCCGAGTTCACTCAGAAGTAGGCTGGCGAAAGTTATCTCCTCGGGATCGGACGCTCGCCAGCACCTCTCGACAAGAGGCTTCAAGGTTTGTTCTGGAATCAAGTATGTAAACTGCCGCCCTTCACCCGCAAAGGAGAGTTCGTGAAGTAGGAGCCGCAGGCCAGCAATGGGAAACATAGCGTCTGCTACCACATGTCGCAGCATGCGGCCTACGCTTTCCAGACTTTCTGTATTTTGAGCCTTCAGAATTTGTGCGAGCACGACGGAGGCGAACTTCTGGTGAGGGCACCGCAGGTCGTGTGAGCCTATTAGCAGGCGATGTCGAATCAGCAGTTCCACAGACCGCTGCACTAGTGCGACATCAAGTCCGCCCACATCCAAAATTGCTGTCAGCTCCGCAAGACTCGGACGTGCATCTCTTGAAGCGAGTTGACGAATAGCCACACCAGCTAGCGCGATGTCTGCATTGCCAGCCCGCGCTGTATCGGCAGCCTCCTTTGCCCGACGCCAGCCCCCACCGAGAATAAAGCAAAACTGCCAAGGGAGCAGGGCTTCCTGTTCAGCTTGGTCGATCCGGTCTTCCAAGGCGGTGTCGTGCATCTGGTCACCTATCTGGTTGTCCACGCGGCGCACAACCTCCAGAGTCCGATCACGCGCGCTTCTAAGAGCTTCGGCGATAGTCCGAACTGCACGCTTGGCATCTATGATGATTGAGCCACGGAACGAGGCATCATGTTCGACAGCATTGTGCGTCGAGAGCAATAGCCGGTTCGGCCCAGCAGCCTCCTCAGCGGTTCGAAGCACATCAGGTTTGGTCAGATGGGCATCGTCTACAAGGAAGAGCGTTTTGTGTTGAACATCGGGGAGCCGAAGGTTTATAACGTCGGCACGCGGATCGCTTAGCCGAACGATGTGCCAGCCCAATTCGGCAAATTGCTTCGCCGCTTGATAAGCGCACAGCGACTTTCCTGCTCCAGGCTCACCCACAATCCGAGCCGAGAAAGCTCGTAGTAATTCAGCAACTGCTACATCGGTCTCCTGCAATTTTGGGCAGGCAGCAGCGTCTTCAGGTCCGAGCGGTCGTCCCATGAGCGCCGGGCCTAAGTCTCGGCCTTCGCCAAACACAACTGGCTGCCAAGTAGGCTGCGCAAGACATAAGCGGGCAGAATCATCTTGCGCTTGCTTGGCCATATCCAAAAGCTCACGGACTTCCGACCCGTGCGGCATCGCCTGCACGCCCTCAAGAAGCTTGGCAAAGTCGAAACCATGTTCAGGGTAGAAGGCTTGCAACACTTCCTTCTTCTCGCACAACAGGTTCTCAATTTGCCCCCAGCCGAACACGCTTACAGTGAATCGACCTTCTTTCTTGCGCACGGCAGAAATATTCCGCGCTACCTCTTGCAAAGCACCATCGACGGGAGCCGTCGTTGCAAATATCCAGTGCTGCAGACTGGGTTCAAAGCACTCGGCCTTGGAGATTTCACATTCAAGCTCTTTGACACTCGGCTTAGCGCCGTATTGCGTATCCTTCCCCTTGCACTGGACACCCTGGTAGATTGCGTAATCCCCCCCCGGAGAACCGAAGACATCGACACCGTGTTGAGGCTGGCCCGATCGGCCATTCTTTTGGGCAAACGGATCGCCCCATATCGCCTTGAAGAGGCAATGGCACAGATCCTCGAAAGTTATCCAGGATTTCGGTGCTGGAATTTGTTTTTCTCGGTCTTCCATAGAGTTAATCTACTGTCACAAATTCCAGGATTTATGCGGCATAAAATTTGCCAGAATTATCGTTTCTTATGCCAGCCACGCGCCGCGAGAGTTGCCATCTCGGCATCATCAAGACTCGTCGTATCGCAAGGCAAAGGAGGTAGGAGGAACGAGTCATGGCAACATAGTGGAGTTTGAGCCGCCTGCTCATTCTCAAGATGCGATTCTATAACTTGTGAGCCATGAACGATCCTGAACCTATCGCACTTGCCGCCCTTTCAAGCAAATGTTCGTGGTGAGTAAAAAACAACACCTGCGTCTTCTTGGACAATTCCGCCAGCACTTTGAAAGTTGCGCTCGCCGACGCGTCGTCGAAATTGATAACGATGTCATCCACCACCACGGGCATTGGCTCTTGATTAGCAACATGGCTTTCAATTGCGGCCAAGCGTAATGCCAAGAAAAGCTGATCGCGGGTTCCAGAACTTAGATTGCCAACGGTTTCACGCTTGCCATTGGCGCGAACGCCAACAAGGATTGTCATATCCTCATCGAAATCCGTCGCAACCTTGGCGAAACGTCCGCCGGTGATAGTCGCAAATAGCTCAGAGGCACGCGCCAACAGGGGCCCTTGATAGCGCTGTTGGTAGGTTTCGATAACTTCCGAAATAATGGAGGAGGAAAGCCGAGCTGACGCATATTCGGTGATCAGATTGGAAAGCCTGGCCGCCGCATCTGCGGCCCTTTGTTCCGCATCGGCCGCAACCGCATCGCCATCAACCTTGCCAAGTGCCGCCTCTGCCTCGATCAACTTCCCGTGCCGCTCTTCAACTTGCGGCGTGCATGCATGAAGGTCTCCAACTGCTCGCTCCAGCGATGCCTGAACCAATACCAAATCTTGTCCGGCGGCTTGAGCTAACAATTCCTGAAGCGGAAGTGCCGAGGCCGTCACCACCCTTTCCTCGATAGCATCAATTTCACTTTCCAGCTTCAGATATTCGGCACTCCGGTTTTCTGCATCAATCAGTTCCGCGAGCGTTTCACAACCGGCGGCAAACTTTAAGTTAGCCAACTCCTGATTCGCCTGCCGTATTATCTGATCCGACTGAGCAGACGCTTTTCCTGCCTCCTCAATTCTTTCTTCCAAAGACTTTCGACGTTGCGCAAGTTTCTTTCCTTCGGTCAATCGCTCATAAAATGTTTCAACTACGGCGTCGGCTGATCTATTCGCGCGGTCGTACTGTATCACCTCACAAAGACGTGCCGTTTCCCCCTCAACTCGCGTCACAGTTGCTAGTGTCGTAGCGAGTTCAGCGCGAGCCGTATCCTGCATATCAAGAGCATCCTCGAAGTCCTCGAACTGTCCAAGTCTTGCAGTAGCCTCCTCTCCGCCAGCGTCCGGGTTTAGCCGGATTGCCTGCATGGAGTCACTCCAGCCAACTCTCCACTCTTCCAGTAGGCGCTTGGATTTGTCGGTCTGAACAACTGCATCAGCAAGCTTTTCCTCGGCACTCTTTTTCTTTCTGGCAAGCACCTTTTGGCTGGCTGCAGCCTTGTTCGCATGATCAATGAAAGCCCTTGCTCGGCCTATTGCTTGAGCCAGTGCCTCGTTCTCACCACAAGCTGAGAGCCCTGCCTCCGACAATGCCAAGGACAGGCTGGTACGCATCATCACAGCCCGCTCGTCGGCCATGCTCGCCTGATGTTTAACATCCGCATAGGCTTTGTAGCGCTGCATGAAGAGTTCACGCTTATTCAGCCAATCCGTCATCTCAGCAACACCGAGAGAAGGCAGACCATACTTGTCGATGAGTGCCTGCCATTGCAACTTCAGCTCGCCTGTTTCCTTGCCGACTTTTTCCAAACGCGCTCGTTCAAGTTCAATGACATTGCGCATCTGTGCCTGACGCTTTAGTAGTTCCGAGTGCTGCGATACTCGTGCAGCATCGGCAAATCGGCTGTCGGCAGTAACGTCAGCAGCCTGAACTGAAAACTCGTATTCGGCTGCCGTCGGAAGGACTTCCTCCTCTTGACGCTCATTTTGTACGGGAAACGCCTTGCTGCGAATCTTCTGCCACAGGCCTTCGCGAAGACCTCGCTGCTCAGCAAGATGTTCGGCTGTAGGAACCTCGCCTTGCTGCATAAGCCCTTCTAACTCGCCGCTCACCGTTGCGATGTCGTTTTCGATACCCTCTATCTTGTCTCGGAGGAACTGCCTCCTCGTTTCAAATTCTTCACGGGCAGCTTGGAAGTGCTGAAGTTCTGCCGCCAATGGAATCCCCATCGAAACGAGCGCCTCTATGGGCCTGTCCGCGAGCATAGTTGCATCATGAGCCAGGCTGGCTCCCAAGTTTTCTGCTTGCCGGGTTAATTCCTCGGCTTTTGATTCTGAATTACCTTGAGCCTCGAACACGCCGATAGCACCAACAACTGAAGTCGGCACATCCTGTAGCCCTAATTCGGACAGCTCGGCATTCAGATCGTCTAGCTCCCTTTCTGTTGTTGCGGTCAGCCGGGTTGACGCATCCAGTTCAGTCTGGAGCGTAGCGCCTTTTGTGGCCTGACTTTGAACTCTGGCGCGCAAGGTCGCGCTCGGAATCAACGAACGCGAATTGTCCTGATGGGATTCACCAATAGCGGACAGCAAAGAGCCGATATGAGCGTCGGCCTGCTCTCCCCTGCCCTTTGCGCTCACGGCTGCATCGCGTGCAGACCTGAAAGCTTCAAGCGTGAAATAGAGTGATTCAATCGAGCCACTTTCGTCCAGAATCGTTTGGGGCAGTTCGATGGATTCCAGTTCTGCTTGCAACCTGGCCATGTTGTCCGCTGCCTCGCGGCCAGATTGTTCTGCCTGCCGCAATTGTGTTTCCGCCCCCATACGCAGGGCTGAAGCATCAGGGGGCAGCTTGGTCACGTCGCCCAAGTCGGCAAGACGCTCCAACGCAAGCGACCGCGACGCAACATCGGGCAGAACGGCCGCCAGGCGCTCAAGTCGGCGTGCCTCTCGCTGAAGTACCTCTTGCTGCGATCTCGCCGCGTCATAAGTAGCCCGCGCCTCTTCAGTTGCCTTTCGCAGCGACTCCCATTCAGCCGGCTTGGTCTGAGCAGCTTTGGCTTCCTTGCGCGCCTCACTGTATTGCTCCAATACTTTGTGGATAGCCGAACTTGATGCACGAGGTCGGAACAGATCATCAGCTTCCTTCGCAAGACGCTCGCGCAGAGTCCTGACCGAAGAAAGCCCCGCTCCGGCCTCGAACAAACTTTGCCCAAGCTCCCCCTTCCCTTCGCTCAATGCCTTGCCCCCGGCGACCAATTCGTCGTGGTCAAGGCCAAACATTGAAGTGTAGAGGCCTTCCGTCAGACCTCCCATCCATGCAGTCAGCACCTCGTCGGGTATCGCTTCGCCAAGTTCCTCGCCAGTCAGCGGGTCGTATTTGATCAAGCTATTCTTGCGAGCCTTGCGCCGCATGGCTGCAAGCCGCTCACTGCTGCCCAACTCCAGCACGACACCGACACGCAGGTTGGGATTGGCGTGTAAATGATTATCGGTTGTCCGCTCAGGAACGCCGAACAGTGCAGCCTTTAAAGCGCGGGAAATTGTCGTTTTTCCCGCTTCGTTGGGGCCATAAGCAATATGAAAATCAGTTCCCGCATCGAAAGTGATGCGGCGATCAGTAAAGTGGCCGAATGCCTTCAGATCGAGTTGTGCGATTCTCATTGCTCGCCCTCAAGAGAAATTGAGGCAAGTAGCCTTTCTCGCGCCGCTGCTAGTGCCTCAGTGCGAACCTCATGTGAAAGTGGCTTTAGCGAAGAATCCCGCTCGCGCAACTCGGCGGGTATCTTCTGTTCGAGTTCCGATAAAACAGATTCCGCCATCTTCGCCAATGCTTCTGGATCGGCATCAAGCTCGTCGAGCTTCTTCAACAGCATGCCGAACGGATCGTCTCGTTTTGCTAAAGCGGCAAGGTCAAGAGGAGCTGACACAGAAAGCTTAATTTTTTCCAGCCAAGCCGTGCCACCTGAAGCTTCATTCAGCCATGCGCATACATCTGCCCGAAAGCTTTCCGGGCTTCCGACGAGCTTGCCGTGCAACGGTGTCCGTCCACCAATCGAGAACCGCAACGCCAGCAGACGGTCGCCTGATTCCAGCACAGCGCCCCGCACTGCTTGCTGGACTGACTCCTGAAGATCGTCCAGAGTTGCAACTTCAGTGGCATCAATCGTCAGATGCTGCCAGCGCGCCACATCCGTCGCAACGAACTCGACAGAACGAATGCCATCTTCAGCATCGCCTTCCACAACCATGCAGCCTTTCTCTCCAAGTTCGCGTGCGTGTCTTCCTTGGGTATTCCCTGGGAATACGATCCACGGATTTTCCCGCACAACCTCTCGCTGATGGACATGACCAAGCGCCCAATAGTGGTAGCCCTTACCGGCAAGCCGTTCAGGTGTTGTGGGTGCATAGGGTTCGTGCCCCTCACGACCAGCTAGGGCCGTGTGCAGTAGTCCAATATTAAGGAGTCCAGCGTGTGCGTCCGGATAATGGGCAGAAAGATCATCCGTGATCACCCCAGTAGCAAAGCTCTGACCGTGAATTGCAAAGCCAATATTCTTATCAACGATCGTCTCAGGCTTTGACGATTTGAACACATGCACATTTTTCGGCAATGGCACGGCTTTCGAAATCTTGCTCATGGCGTCGTGATTGCCACGGACGATGAAAGCACGGATATTGGCATCAGCGAGACGGCGAAGTTGATTCGCAAAAAACAGCCCGGCATTAAAGTCGAGCAAATCGCCATCGAACACGTCTCCCACTATCAGGACAAAATCTACCTCTCTTTCCAGAGCGAGATCAATGATGTTGATGAGCGAGCGGCGCGTTGCCTCGCGCATGTCATTAACTGGTGCCCCCTCGTAGCGTTCCAAGCCCCGCAACGGACTGTCAAGATGAAGGTCGGCAGCATGAATGAATTTCAATTAAAAACTCTCCTTCCCTTTCGCTCGTGGTAACTTGGCCGCGAACAACATTGACGTTTGTTAGCAATAATAGCAGGGCTCCAGCACGGATACGAAACTTTGGATTCGAATGCACTCCCTAGCTGCCAACCTTACTTCTCTCCACCATAAGTTATACTGAAACCTCGCTTGCGAATTTTACCGGACTAGATGTAAGCGCCTTGCCCACGGTACAAAATGCGCAAAGACTGAAGACAGCGGCGACCAATCCAGGAGAACCAATAATGGCAGGGGAAAATCGATCTAAGCTGGTACGTATGACCGTTCGCAACATCGGTTGCATCGGTAATGAAGAAGTTGAAATTTCTCTCGACGATGTTGTTTGCTTGGTTGGCAAAAACAATTCTGGAAAATCCACCATCCTCAGAGCATATGAACTTGCGAAAGGCTCTGTTCAATTTGAAAAGGATAGGGATCGCTACCAACATGCAGAAGATGATCAGCCCTCTGATGTTGTGTTGGAAGTTCATATTCCAGAAGGTATCGGTAACATCCATACAGATTGGAAAACAGAGCAGGATGGATTATTGATTGTTAAGAGCAGATGGCAATGGTCAGCCCCTGACTTCCAGAAGGTGCGAACGACATGGAATCCAAAAGGCGGTGAGAATGAAACAGGTGCTTGGGATCCAGATAAAAATGCCGCCGGGCTGGACAACGTATTCACCGCTCGCCTTCCGCGCCCACTTCGTATTGGCTCCCTTGACGACGCAGCAAAGACCGAGGAAATGCTCCTCACGCTCGCTTTGACACCGCTTCTCGCGAACTTGGAAAGGGAGCGGAAGAACTCTGAATCTGAACTGGCGATAGCAATTGCCAGCGTCAGTGGACATATCGACAGTCTCAGCGAAACCCACAAGGAGGATTTCAATCAGATCGCGAAAAAGGTTACAACAGGATTCCAAAACGTTTTCCCATCTCTTGGGGTTCGATTGGATATTGCTGCAGCGCCCCTCGTACCAAAAATTGAAGACCTTGTAAAAAAAGGTTCAGGGCTTCGTATTACTGACGGGAAAGCCAATACATCGCTTGACCAGCAGGGTACAGGGGCCAGGCGCGCTCTGTTCTGGGCCATGCTGCAAGTTCACAATGAACTTTCCAGGGAGCGAGAGATTCGGGATGAATTCAGGAAAAAACTGGAAAAAGATTTAGCCGAAGAAGAAAAGAAGAAGAAGAAAGCCAAACCAGAGAACTTGGCGGAGATTGAAGCAAGGATTGCCGATCTCAATGCTCAACTCGCAGCACACAACGATGGCGCACCAATCCCAGAAAGCCCAGAAGACCCAGCGTTGCCAGGTTATCTATTACTGATTGATGAACCGGAGAATGCCTTACATCCCATGGCTGCACGCGCAGCTCAACGTCATTTATACAAGCTGGCAGGAAGTCCAGACTGGCAGGTGATGATGACGACGCACTCGCCATACTTCATCAACCCATTTGAAAATCATACGACAATTGTTCGCCTCGAACGGATGGCAGACGAAAATAACTCACCGATTGAACCGAAGACATACCGCTCGGACTTAATCACTTTCGAAGGTGATGACAAGCAAAGGCTGCAAGCACTACAGCACATTGACCCAAGCTTTGCTGAAGTATTCTTCGGCTCATATCCAGTACTGGTCGAAGGTGACACTGAACATGCCGCCTTCATGGCTGCCATTATTGAAAAGCAGCATGAGCTAATGGAGCGGGTCACCGTCATTCGCGCCCGTGGGAAGGCCATCCTTGTTCCTCTTATCAAGGTTTTGAAGCACTTTAAGATCAGCTTTGGAATCATCCATGACAGTGATGCCCCGTTCAGGAAGAATGGAGATAACAACGGCATGTGGACGGAGAATGGAAAGATTTGGACAGCAATCAAGCAAGCAAGGGAGGCAGGGGTTACTGTTCGACACAGAGTCAGCATCCCCGACTTCGAGCGGTATCTTGGGGGAGACGAGGAGTCAAAGGACAAGCCACTGAATGCATACCAAAAGGTCACCAACGAGGCCACATTGAGCGAACAGGTACAGACTCTCCTAAACGAACTACTTAGCAGCGAACAGCATGAGCCATTCCAAGCCACCCTTCCTACCAAGGATACCGACTACCTTGAACTGTTGCGCGTTGAAGTATTGAAGTGGGCAACTGAAAGTGGTCTAGCTGAAAATCCGCGCTTTAAAGGAAAGTGAAAAATGGGAACTATCGCGTCCCGGGCATTGTAATCGGCTGACCGCCCCCTTATAGTTTCGGCCACATCAAGCCACGACTTCGACCTGAACCCATTTAATGATCGAACTTTGATCGGTTTCCACTGGTCGAGCCACGAGCAGGATCGCGCCATTAGGCACAAGACTCACCGCTTCCTTGTTCTTCACGGCATCAACCCAACCGCCATGAAGCCCAAGTTCTTTATCACGCTCGGCCTCCTCAATGATTTGGCAAACATCCTCCAGTGAGATTTCGGTCAGCGTAATGTCAGCGGTCAGCGATGGAAGCATCCCAAGGTCGAACTGGTCGGTCAGAAAATAACGCGGTGTCTTTTTCATAGCACCTCCTCGACCGAAGCCTCATCCACGCCACCAGCCATAAACCGCTCCAGCCGACCAAGGGTAACAAGCATGTCGGAGAGGTAATGCGCCTGACGGCGGTATTGGCTGGCCTCGGCCTCGACTGCTTCCACGAGGTCAATGTCCCACCCCACTGTATGCAACAGCAGGTCATCTATGCAGTAGGAAAATACCTGTGAATCCCGCCGTCGGCTTTTATTCCGCTTCTGGATATATGTCCGGCGTTTTGTTCTTCCAGTTTCCTTCTTGCCATGCCAGCTAATCGTGTACCATTCAATGGAAATGGCGCTTTTGTTTTTATTCATGCGCACCCGGAACTCGAGCGTGTTCTGCTGGCTCCAATCCTTGCTCTTGTTCGTGTCCATGACTTCCTGCAAGTAGCGGTTCCCGAGGTCTTTGGCATTGTCGAATACCTCCTTCAGTTGCCCATGAAGCATAGCCTTCACTTCCATAATCCATTCGTCCATCCGCGCTTCATTCCCTTTTTAAAGTTAAGGATTGGTAAGCTACTTAATCCTTCTGGGCAATACACCTGCTCACCTCGCATATTGATCAGATTTACATCTGTTGCTACGCTTCACATCCCTCCAGCCAATGCGCTATTGACGGGGTTTCTGACTGGCCACAGACCGATGGCGCAAAGCCAAGGATCATTTTTTTACCTAAGGTACGAAACCATCGAATCCTTTTGTTATAAGGATTCATGGGGCGCATCGTAATTTCCCCGCCCTGCCCTGCGTGGCCGAAATACGTCTTTTTTGGTCACATTTCAAAATCCGCGTAATCCAGCATCGCCATAGCATCAGGTTCTCTGGCGGTTCATACAATGTCATTTATCGCTACAAATTGACGTTGTGTCCTTGCAGGCCTTCTGCTGTGCAACTGCCAGTTTTCACCGCCTTACTTTGGGCATGTTGACCAACGCAGTACACCTGGAGAAAACCTGACATGAATGTTCTCGGAATCGATATTGGCTATTCAAATCTCAAGCTGGCCTATGGGCAGCAAGGCACCGAACCAAAGGTATTGTTGCGTCCGGCTGGCGCTGCGCCGGCAGACCGCATGGGTGAAAAAATCGGCAGCAATGAGGAGGAAGATTTTCTACGCGTGCTGGTAAACGACGTGCCGTTTGTCGCAGGCATCTCGCCAGACCGCGCCGAACTCTGGAGCCGCGAGCTGCATGAAAATTATCTATCCACCGATTCTTACCGCGCCCTCTTCCATGCTGGCTTGTTGCTTTCCGAATTCGACCAGATTGACCTTGTTGTGACCGGCCTGCCGGTCAACCAATATCTCAACGCCGAATTACGCGAGCGGCTGTCCAAACAGATGCAGGGCGAACACCAAATCACGCCTCGCCGGAAAATCACCGTGAACAAGGTCAAGGTCGTTCCGCAACCTGTGGGCGGATTCGTTGATTACGTCTGGAGCTTGCCGAATGCATCAGAAATTGAAGACAGCCGGGCTCTGGTTGTTGATCCCGGATTTTTCTCCGTGGATTGGGTGTTGATAAGCAATGGCGAACTGCGCCGCCAGTCGTGCGGCACCAGCCTGGAAGCTTCATCGGTGATTCTCGATGAGGCCGTCAGGTTGATCGCTGAGGATTTCGGCGGCAATGTCGGCAGAGAACGGCTTGAGCACACCCTGCGCAATGGCCTTGCCCATGTGCGCCTGTTTGGCGAGCGCGTCGAAGTGGCGCCCTATCTGAAGAAAGCTGCCGACAAGGTAGGCCCCATCGTGACGGCGAGATTGCGAGAATCCCTGCGGAAAGAAAATGCCAGCGCCGACATGGTGCTGCTCGTGGGAGGCGGTGCAGGGTTCTTCGAGAACGCGGTGAAGGAAGCATTCCCGCAGCTCAAGGTGTCATCGCCGGACTCTCCGGTCTATGCGAACGCGCGGGGTTTCTGGCGGATGGGAGTATGAGATGTCCTCGCTCAGGATTGTCGTAAAAATCCCAACCGGCACTTACCCGGAACTGGTTGCCGATCTCGACAGGGTTGCGCCAAGGGAACGTGCTGAGCGGATACGGTTGCTGGCGATGATTGGGCTGAAGGAACTGCACCTGATCGAACCTATGAGTCGCCAGCATCAACTAACGGCGGCTTCCCCGGAACCCGCCCCTGGCGCCAGCGAAACAAAAACCAGCAATTTCATCCGCAACCTAACTTCTAAACTCTGATCTTTGGACTCAAGTGCGCGCCCCTACTTCACCAATTCCATCAACTTGCCATAGCTGTCTACCACATCATATTTAACCTGGTCGGATGTAATTTTGGTAAAGAACTTCCGGGCACACTCGATTTTGCAGTCTTCAATTTTCCGCAACTCCATGGATGACATGGAGCCTTTGGTTTCGGCGATGAAGTAGATGTGTTTGACCGCGCCCTCATGGAAGGCAATGGCCCAGTCCGGGTTGTAATTGCCGACGGGCGTAGGGATAAAAAAACCCTTGGGCAGCTTGGCATAGACCACGACTTCCGCGCTGGTATCGAGTTCATTGACGAAGGTGCGCTCATTCTTTGAATCGGTGAAGACATAATCATAGATATGGTGGTCAACCTTGATCGCCTTGCTGAAATCTTCCTTTGGTTTTTCCTGGGTAAAGATGTCTATGCCATAGGTCTCGCCGACTGAGTCGTAGCTCAGTTTCTCTATGATGACGGTGGCCTTTTGTTCATTGATCAGCCGTGCGGCTTTGGCGATGAAGTCTTCCGGGTTGGTCTTGTATTGGCTGAAAACCGCCACGTTGATGCCTTGAAGAATGCTGGCGATGGAGCTCCGCGTGAGTTGTGCTTCCTCTGCCAGCTTGCCGATCAAGTCGTATTTGACGGCTGAATGTATGGAGTTCTTGTGGGAATCTGTCTTCGTCTCCCTGATCTCGAATGACTCGCCCTGCTTGATGCCATCGTAGGTTGCTGTATCGAGTTGCTCGCCTTTAACAATGGTGTACTGAAGCGGGCTGACCTTGAGTTCCTTTTCCAGCGCGGCTACGCATTTCTTTATCAATTCTGACGTTTCAAAGTGTACTGTGTATGCAGCTTTGTGATTGATGCGATTCCAAAGCGCC
>JAUYJO010000050.1 GCA_030700315.1 Gallionella sp. | reverse complement strand
CGGTTGCATTGATCGGCATGCTTGCAGTGGGCTTGGCATTCCAGGGCAAGTTGGGTTCGATCCTGCTTGCCGATGCCTGCCAGAAGGTCTCTCAGGCCAGTTCTGTTCTGGCCGTGGCGGGAATTGTCGTCGATGCCAAAGACGAAAAAGCCATCGCGTTCTACATGCACTTCGGATTTATCCCGCTGCAAGGCCAAGCGGGCAGGATGCTGCTCCCCGTTTCAGCGCTCTCACATTCTGGTCGCGTCAATTCGTGACGATAGCCAGACGCCGACCAACCATCAAGTCATTCCACAAAGTCGAAATCGGCACAGCTCGGGTTCGGCTACGTCAGTTACGGATTTTTATCGCGTCCATTGCGGGGCACTGAGTGTGACCATGAATTCAGGCCACCTGACCTCGCAGATTTTACGATGACCCCAACCACAATTTAAATATCATCCGAAGATTGGTTCTTGGGAATAGGGCATTCGTACTTGTTGTGTGTGCTCGGAAGAATGCGATGCTGACGAGGACCTGTAGTCCTTGGATGTTCGCTTTCTCAGGTCAAGTCAAGGCGCAATCTGCAGTTGCTTTGGGTCAAGCAGCAAAAAACGGGCGAAGCGTCCTTCTTTTCTGCTGCCGTCATCGCTGACAATGATGATCCGCTGCTGGCCGTCGATTACGGCGGGGCTTATTCCTTCAGCGTGCTCCAAGCCTTGCAGGCCAGGAACGGTGACAAGGCGTGCAGGATCACCTTGTTGACCGCTCCAGAACCAGAGCTGGAAGTGAATCTGCTCGCGTGAGACGGGACCGCTGATAACAAGGTACCCGTCGAGGGATGGAAGGTAGGCCATGCCGCGAATCCCGTTGCCGGCGAGATCCAGCATTTCCAGGGTAGCCGAGATACGGGGTGGTTTGCCTGCTTCAAATATTTCAAACGGGTTCTCGACGCTGGCGATGATGGCACGATTGTCGATCAACGGACTGCGAAAGCCGATCAGCAGGCGCTGCTGGCCGGGGCTGATTTCCAGCGCCTCAATATTGAGCCCGCCGCCGGTCTTGACGTCTCGTATTTCTGCTGCGGATGCCAGCACAGGGTGCATCGCCACTAAGGCTGGTTTCAGCCCTCTGACCAGCATGGGCTCGACCACGCGGTCGCCCTCAATTTTGAACCGGACCAGTTTGTCACGGGACTTCTTCTCGTCGCCATCGCCGTCGCGCGAATGTGATGTGGTGGTGTAGATATACCCCGAATGGTCGAGAGCGACCCCTTCAAGATCATCCAGTTTCCAGAAGGCATCGCCGGCTTCCGGCGATTCAGGTCTCAGCGGAACACTGCCAATGCTCCCATCTGGGTTGATCGTGACCAGGCTGAACGGATACTGCTTTTCATCTTCGACAACGATGAAACGCCCATCAGGGAGCTGCTGGATGGCAGATGGCTCATAGATGCCGGTCAGAGCCAGAAACGTGGGGATGTTGTTCAGCGTCATGGCGGTCATTGTCTCATGCTGCAAATATTTGGTAACCGGCAATTCACGATGCCATGCCTTTGACACCGATCTGCCCGCCATCCTCTGTAATTGCTTCCCCGAAAGCAGGCTGCAGATCGGCGCTGAAAACATCAAGGGATTGCAAAGTCGCATTCACTATAACTCTCATTCAACCCGATGCCTTGTGAAGAGCAGTACCGCTTCCTCGCTTCATCGAATCACTACAAGAAAATGGGTGCTGGTGATATGGTTTATCAAAATAATCCCGCTGCCGGATGGAATCAGGTTCCGCCTAATTCGGCTGTGAGAACTTTATGGAAGGTAGCCTGCAAGAAGTGGTAATCTGTGATCCATTGACAGCGAATTATCGTTCCATAGAATGTAGTAAATCACTCCTCAACTTTCTATAATGACAACTGGATTCGCATCGCCTGCTGACGATTACCTTGAAGGTAGATTAGCGTACATTTGATGAGGTATGCCATGAAAAAACTGAAAAATGAAGCCGCTTTATTCAAGGAAGCTATGCTTGCTGGCGTGAAGTATGCGGAAGGGCGGGGCGTGGTCGAGTTTGAAGCAACCGATTCGGCAAGCGAGAAACTGCTCTACCTCTATCGCTTGCTGGTACACGATAAAGTCATGCAGCCTTTGCCTGAAGATCAAGTCGCCGAAAAAACTATGCGGCATAAACTGACGATGTGGTATGCCAAGCAATTGCCCAAGGATCATCCACTGCTGAAGTGATCCGTAATATAAAGCGTTGGCTGGTTCTGCCGCGTTTATGGCGACAGTCTGGCGCAGCATCAACCTTGGGTTTATTCCACTTGGCCTACTTTATATAGCAGCATTTATTATGCGGCTTTGCTCCGTCGCCAACAGATGGGGTACCGAAAACCCGCCAACTAGTCATAAGCGATATTATCGATAGTCAAATTTCGAGGATGTTGCGGGTGTTCGGTTTCTGGCGTTGATTTAGCGATATCCACCTGCGGTTTCCGACGCGGAGAGGAATCGAAAACAGCCTCGCAAACCTCACCCATTATTGAACTACGTTATTACATTTGCTTTTATACCCCCGTTGATACCCCGTGATAATGTTCGCTAAGGCTGGGTCTGTCGGCATTATAACAACTTGTGCTGTTTTCTATGCGGCGTGGCGCAACTCGTAATCTGCTATCAGCACATCCGCTGGCAACTTGAGACCTTCCGATAACCGCCGCACCATCGCCAGGGTAAGCGGGCGGGCGCGGTTCAACACTTCGGCCACGCGGCCACGGCTACCGATGTACGGTTCTAAATCCTTGCGGGTCAGCCCGCGCGCTTCCATCGCGTAGTTCAAAAAGTCTATCGGGTCAGGCGCGGGAATGGGGTAGTGCTGGGCTTCGTATTTTTCCACCAGCATGGACAACACTTCCAGCCTATCCGCTTCGGGGGTTTTATCGGGCGCATCAAACAACGCCTCGATTTCGCGCAAGGCTTCCTTGTATTCTGCTTTGGTTCTAATCGGTTTGAGTTCCATTGCTACACCTTTCCCGCGTCCAGCGCGCCATATTCTGCATGAGTCCCGACAAAGCGGATATACATCATCCCACGGTTGTAATGCACCGCCACGATCAAGCGGTAATCGTTGCCCTTGATATTGAACACTACGCGGTTGCTTCCCACGAAGCTGGCATTACGGTGCGCCGCCTTTATGTCCGCAGGAGTTTTCCAGATCGCCCGGCTTGCATCGGCATACCACGAGCGCAGCGGCGTTTCCGCTTGCGGGTGCTTCGCCCAAAAGTCTCGCAACGTGCTAATGGCTATCACTCGCATGGCGGTACTCTATCATGCTCCCGTTTTGGGTGCAACATCATCACTGCCCTTATCTGCCTTTTGGGGAGCCACTTGGGCGGATGGGAAGCATGGCAGGATGAGCGGGAAAGGAGCAGCGCAGCGCGACCCCGCGCAGCCTGATGGAACTACTAGCCATTCGACTGGGCTGCCAAACAACGCCAGCCAAGTCGCTGGTTATGACAGGCTGGGGTGAGGCAGGGGTTTCGAGCCGCACTGCGGCGAGCCTGACGAACGGTCTGCGCATGCAAGCGCAGACGCGCCCTGCAAGGGGGCGGGGGCAGAAGACAGACGCGCAGCGACCAAGCCTGACTTTGACTCAAGGGTGGTGTGCGGCAATGAAAAATCCGGTGCCGGGGGTTTTGTCCGGCATGGATTTTTTGTTGGCGCGCACGACCCGCAACCGGCAGCGGTGGCGTGACGGTGAAGGCGGTTTTGGTTCATGCCTGCGCCGTGACGTTGCCGCGAGCAATAAAATGCATTTCTGCACCCGACCAACCGGCACAGCCGACCACGCAGCAAAAGGCGGAGGGGCGACGAATCATCAGCCCCGTTTTGCTGCCCCTCGACGAAGGCGATGGACGTTGACTTTGACTTGTGTGGCGGTATTTACCCGAAGGGCGCAAGACATAACGGCCTCTTATGCGACCGGAAGGCGCGCACCTGCTTGATATGGGCTTGCAGACGCGCAGCTTGTCGGCGAAAAGTGTCGAGCGAGTCCAGTCGCTTAGTCAAACCCATGTGAGGCCGGGGCGGATCGACTTGTTCGCACTGGCGCTGGCAGAGCTGGAAAAGTGCCCATTGCTGACCGGGGATGCCGCACTCAGGCTGGCGGCAGAAACAGATCAGGTTGAAATCAAAGGCACGATCTGGCTAATTGGCGAGATGGTGCGCGAGCAGCGCATCACCGTCGCGGTGGCCAGGGCGGCACTCCACAAAATGCGCGTAAACGGGCGGCGGCTGCCGTGGGAAGCTGCGGAACAAATGTTGGCAAATTTTGAGCGAGGTGCCCTGTGAGTGTTGCTGCCCCGACATTGCGAGGGCTGATGAGCGCACAGCCAGCCTATTTTGCGCCTGCTGGCCTTGGTCTTCTTTCTGTCGCGCAGGCAGTCCCACAATGGATAGGTGTGCGGCAGCGGTTTGAACAGTTTCATCGGAATATTGCGCTCACCGAGCTTCAATACCAAGACGGCGTAACGAAGCGCGCCAGTGTCGTTGCGTGCCTAAACCGCAGCTACTACGGTACATCATCTCCATCCGATAACAGTTTCCTGGTCGGCTCCTGGTGGGAAAACACTGCCATCCGTCCGCCGCGTGACGTGGATTTGTATTTCGTTTTGCCGATATCTGTATACCACCGCTTTCAGAGCTATCAGTGGAACCGGCAGTCCGCACTGCTGCAAGAGGTGAAAGCTGCTCTTGCTGCGACATATCCCGATACGGATATGAGTGGCGATGGGCAAGTCGTCGTAGTCCGTTTCAGAAGCTACGCCGTAGAGGTCGTTCCGGCGTTTCTTCTGCAAAGCGGCCAGCACTGGATTTGCGACACCCACAATGGTGGCAGCTATAAGCAAACAGATCTTTGGGCCGAGATTAGGCACATTGACGCTGTAGATCAGGCGAACGGCAGCAACATTCGACCCCTTAGCGCCTTGCGGGCGGGGGTATTCCGGTCGAAGTTCTGAATGTCGGAGGGTTCGGCGCCCCGATCGGGCCAATGAAAGCGGTTGTATACAAGCAATCGCGCACAGCAGACGCCAAGGTGGTAGCTAATGGCATTCGGAAGGAATTCATGATTAGGCCGGATCGAAGTTAAAAAAGCCCACGATCTGCTCCGTGCAGTCGTGGGCTTTTTTGCAAGTGGCGAC
Organism: Gallionella sp.; assembly: GCA_030700315.1. Lineage (GTDB taxonomy): Bacteria > Pseudomonadota > Gammaproteobacteria > Burkholderiales > Gallionellaceae > Gallionella. Next base: position 447 of record JAUYJO010000050.1, on the reverse strand, counting down.
CTGTTAGGGATGCAGAAATTGTAAAAGTACCTTTTATGAACCGTGGGTGGGTTTCGTAGATACTCTGTTCGAAGGCAAGCATTTTTTCAGTATTTTTCGCACTTTCAACCTCAAGCTGGAATAGCGTAAAAACGGGTGTTGTCGAACGGCTTGTCGTGTTTCAACATGCCGTGTATCGCATGCAGCATCTTGCGCATCACGGCGCATAGCGCTTGCAGGGGTAGCTTGCCGTTATCCACGAGGTGCTGGAAGTAGGCTTTAACATGTGGGTCATGCTGTTTGGCGCTCAAGGCCGGCATGTAGAGTGCGGAACGAATATGGCGGTTGCCGGCCTTGGATATGCGCGTTTTTTTATGGACGCTTTTGCCGGAATCGAAGGCGCGCGGATCGAGGCCGGCGAACTTCACCCACTCGCGGTGGGAAAGCCCCTTCGGCAACAGCAGAAGC
>JAUYJO010000041.1 GCA_030700315.1 Gallionella sp. | reverse complement strand
GGCCAATCTACGATCAGGCTCTGGCTAAAAACCAGTCCTCAGGTCGGGACGGCCTTCCCGGTGAAACGTAAAACTTTACTCAACCTCCTATACAGCATTTCAGTAAATTCGATCATACAAGGTCGGGTTTTAACCCGACATGTCGGGCTGAAGCCCGACCTACGCTCTAATGGAAAATCCGGGTTCAACCATAGCCGTGGCTGTAACATCTGATTCCATTTTTCCTTACAATAGGAAAATAATCCGTAGGTTGGGCTTCGCCCGACATCTTTATCCGGCGGGTAGAACCCGCCCTACGGTATTGCTCTATTGATGGGAAATTGGAATGACATATACGGCGCAATGCCCGTTGGTTATTGCACCAAGCAAAGTTGTCGCAGTCAGCCCCGTTGCAGCAGACTCAAGTATTGCTCGCGCTCCGCATCGCTCAGACTGGACAGGCCGCCTTGCGCCAATTTTGCCTGCAAGGTTTGAAACTGCTGCCGGCGCTGCCCTTCACTGAGCCGGCCCATCAGTCCGGCAAACTCTGCCTCCACATCGAAATTCTCGCCCCAGTTCAGCATGTCCGCCTCGGCTGCCGCCAGAGTTTTTTCGTGTGCCGTGCCCTGAAACATCTGCATCAGCGCGGCACCACCCACTTCAAACCCGGCTTCGCGCAACACATAAAGCAGCGCCTCCACCGCCTCGGCTTCCGCGCCTTCGCCCTGCCACTCGGCGTGAATTTGTGTGCCCAGTGCCGGCTGCGCAATCAGGCATTGCAACAACAGCCGGTGCGACGAAGGCGCTGCACGCCCGGCTTTCTGGAAGGAGCTGCGTGGCGCGCGTGCGACAGACTTGATTTCATACAACGCCTCCAGCTCTTCCTGGCTGATGCCGGATAGCGCCGCAACTTCCTTGCGCAGCAGCAACGCGGTGGCGGGCGCGGTAATCGCCGTCAGCAACGGCTTGGCGCGCTGCAACAATTGATTGCGCCCTTCCTGGGTGCGCAAATCCAGTTCCGCGCTGGCTTCGCGCAGCAGATAGCCGGACAGCGGCATCGCCTCGCGCACGCGTTGCTCAAAAGCGTCTTTGCCAAATTCGCGGATGAAACTGTCGGGGTCGTGCTCGACCGGCAGAAACAGGAAACTGAGGCGCTTGCCATCCTGCAAATAGGGAAGCGCGTTTTCCAGCGCGCGCCATGCCGCTTTCTGCCCTGCCTTGTCGCCGTCGAAACAGAATACGATATGTTCGGCAAGACGCAGTAATTTCTGCACATGATATGGCGTGGTCGCCGTACCCAGCGTCGCCACGGCATATCCCACGCCATGTTGCGCCAGAGCCACCACGTCCATGTAACCTTCCACCACCAGCACCTGCTGGCCGCCGCGAATGGCTTTTTGCGCCTGAAACAGGCCGTACAACTCGCGGCCTTTTTCGAACAGCGGCGTTTCCGGCGAGTTGAGATATTTTGGCTCGCCCTTGTCCAGCACGCGCCCGCCAAAACCGATGACCTGGCCGCGCACGTTGATGATGGGGAACATGATGCGATCGCGAAAGCGGTCGTAACGCTTGCCTTCGTCGCCGGAGACCACCAGGCCGGTTTCATCCAGCGTATCGCTCTGGTAGTCCGGAAAAGCGGCCGCAAGGCTCTGCCAGGCGTCCGGTGCATAGCCGATGCCGAATTTTGCCGCGATTTCACCGCTCAATCCGCGCTGCTTGAGGTAATCGATCGCGCGCGGCGATTGCTTGAGTTGCTCGCGATAATAACGCGTGGCGGTTTGCATGACCTCGTACAAATCCGGTGCAACTTTCTGGGCGTATTCTCTCTGGGCATCGCCTGCGGCGGGGCGCTCGCGGGGTACATCCAGGCCGATGCCGCGTGCCAGCTCTTCGATCGCCTCGACATAGCCGAACCCGGCGTGTTCCATGACGAAGCCGATGGCCGTGCCATGCGCGCCGCAGCCGAAACAATGGTAGAACTGCTTGGACTGGCTGACGGTAAACGAGGGGGATTTTTCGTTGTGAAACGGGCAGCAGGCGACGAAATTCGCACCAGCCTTTTTGAGCGGCACGTAGCGCTCAACCACGTCCACAATATCGAGGCGATTAAGCAGGTCCTGAATAAAACTTTTCGGAATCACGCCAGCACCGCCCTTACATCAAGATCGATACTCAGAAGCTGCCTTAAGGATTTTCGTCATGCCGGACCCCTTCACCCGTAAATGATGATCCAATATCCGGCAATCAGTCGTTATAATGGGCCGGATTCCGGCCTGGCAGCCGGTCAGTTTATCCTGTCGAAGAGCCGGAATGACAAAACTGACCTTACTTGGAGAGTTGCGCTTTGATCAGCGCGGAGACTTTGCCCATATCGGCGCGTCCGGCCAATTTCGGCTTGAGCACGCCCATCACCTTGCCCATATCTTGCGGGCCGGCCGCGCCGGTCGCGGCAATCGCCTCGGCCACGGCGGAAGCAATTTCATCCTCGCCAAGCTGTTGCGGCATGTAGTCAGCCAGCACGCTCATTTCGAACTTCTCGACATCCGCCAAATCCTGGCGGCCTGCCGCCTCGTACTGGCTGATCGAATCGCGCCGCTGCTTGTTCATCTTTTCGATGATGGCAATCACGTCCGCATCCGACAACTCGATGCGCTCATCGACCTCGCGCTGTTTCATTGCGGCAAGCAACAGGCGAATTGCCCCGAGACGCGCCGCATCCTTGGCACGCATCGCGGTTTTCATGTCTTCGGTGATTCGCTGCTTGAGGCTCATAATTTGTAGCCCGCCGCTGCGCCCAAAGCAGGCGCGGCAGCTCGACTAATCGATAAAGCCGTCAGTACAACTTGGGAGGGAGAGTCTGGCTGCGCAGGCGCTTGTAATGGCGCTTCACGGCGGCAGCCAGCTTGCGCTTGCGCTCTGCGGTGGGCTTCTCGTAAAACTCGCGCGCGCGCAGGTCGGTCAACAAACCGGTTTTTTCTACGGAGCGCTTGAAGCGACGCATTGCGACTTCAAACGGCTCATTTTCTTTAACTCGTACAGTTGTCATAAATTAACTACCTATCCACCAAAAAATTGAGGGCGCGATTCTAGCAAAACAGTTTGCCCACCACAACCTGTATTTAGCCTGTAATTTAGCTGGCGCATGAAATATCGGTTTCTCCAAAAACAGATACCGACAAAATCTGTAGCAATATGTAGGGTGCAACCCGGATGCAGCGCTAGCGGAATCCGGCGGCTTTGGCTACCTGTTTGTATCTGGCTTGGCCGGCTTAGGCTTTGGCGACTTTAACGCACCCCCAACCTTCGCACTCTTGATAGCAGTCTTGCTGCTTGCTGTTCCCTTAGCCCTTGGCGTTTTGGCTGGTGGCTTTGCTTTCACCGGTTTTTTAACCGCCATTTTTTGGGCTGTTTCAAGTTTGCTGGAGGCTGTTCTTTTTGTGGTCTTTTCAGTTGCAGTTTTCGCTGGCGTGGTTTTTGCGGTTGCCGATTTTTTCGGTACTTTAGCCGCCTTGATCGCCGTCGCCGCACCTCTGCGCGCAGCCGGTTTAACCGGCTCGGCAACCTCGGCCATCTCGATGCCGAACACATCGGCCAGTACGGAATCTTCGAGCACCTTGCCGGATGCCTGGCCTTGCTTCGTTTTCGGCAGCCCCGCACCGGCCTGTGCAACCAGATCCTTGGCATCGACCCGGCGCAGGCTGAAGAGCAGTTCGGGCTGCTGGTCGAGCCTTGCTCCGACACCATAAAGCACGGCGGCGACATGCTTGCACATCGACGCCCAATCCGGGCAACTGCATTTGAATTTGATTTCCTTGGGCGCGGGAAAAAGGCCGGTGTTTGGCTTGCAGATATGCTCCATGACACCCTTGGAAAGCTTTCCCTGCAACAGCTCCACCAGCGAATCGATCGACCCCGCACAACCTGCGCCGAGGGCTTGCCATTGTTTGTCGGGAACCGCCGTCACGCTCACCTCGACCGCGTAGAGACTCGACCCCATCACTTGTGCGCGCACTTCGCCTGCCGTGATTTTGAGGTCGATCACCGAGCCGTTGCGCACATAGGTGCGGCCGCGCGGCAGGCGGTTGGAATAGTCGCTGTATTGCTCCAGATTAGTACACCAGGCTTTGCCCCAGAAGGTCTTGGCGATAGCGCCACTTCTGGGTTCAATGGGCGAAAGTTCCGCCCCGGCTTTCTTCGCCTTGGCAGCGGCTTTTTCGGCCTTCCTGCGGCGCTCGGCGACCGGAACATAAGGCTTCCATCCCCCATAACCGTAACCCATTTGATCTCTCCTTGATAGCTCGTTATAAATTCTATGGCAATTCCCGTCAACGCTACGTTTCCTGCGCCGCATGAATGTCGAGCTTCACTAGATTGAGCAATTCTTTATCGCTCATCTCGGTCAGCAGGAGTTCCGCGCCGCCTTCCAGCACATCCTTCACCAGTTGCAGTTTCGATTCGATCATCTGGTCGATGCGGTCTTCTATCGTGCCACGGCAAACGAATTTATGCACCAGCACATTTTTTTTCTGGCCAATACGAAAAGCTCGATCGGTGGCCTGATTTTCCACGGCGGGATTCCACCAGCGATCGAAGTGGATCACATGCGCAGCGGCGGTGAGATTCAACCCCGCGCCGCCGGCCTTGAGCGAGAGGACGAAGAAAGGCATCAGCTCGTCTTCCTGAAAACGCTTGACCAGTTCGCGGCGCTTGGCGACCGGCGTGCCGCCGTGCAGCACCAGGCCTTCGCGCCCGAAAACAGACCCGAGAAATGCTGCCAGCGGCTCGGTGGTTTCGCGAAATTGCGTGAACACCAGCACCTTCTCCTGTTTCGCGGCGATCACCTCGACCAGCTCGCGCAGGCGGGCGAATTTGCCGCTGTCTTCCGCGCTCCATGCACCGTCGCCCAGCCATTGCGAGGGGTGATTGCAGATTTGCTTGAAGCGCATCAGGAACGAGAGCACCAAACCCTTGCGTCCGATTCCATCGGCGTCTTCCAGCGCCCGCGCGAGCTGCTTTACAGCCTGCTGATACAGCGCCGCCTGCGTCGTGCTCAGGTGGCACCAGGCCTTGAGTTCGGTCTTGTCCGGCAGGTCGGCGATCACGCTCTTGTCTGTTTTCATGCGGCGCAATATGTAGGGTCGCACCAGCGTCCGCAGCGGGCCGAAGTGTTCGTTCGCCGCCAGCCGCTTGGTAAATTTGGCGAAGACTTTGTCCGTGCCCAGCAAGCCGGGGTGGGTGAAATCAAAGATCGACCAGAGGTCGGAAAGGCGGTTTTCCACCGGGGTGCCGGTAAGCGCGATGCGCGTGTCGGCCTTGAGTTTTTTGATCTGTTTCGTTTGCTTGGAGTTCGGGTTCTTGATGGCTTGCGCTTCGTCCGCCACGGCCAAGCGCCAATGCATATCCGCCAGCAACGGCAGGCGCAACAGCGTGCCATAGCTGGTGATGACCAGATCGACTTCGCTCAGCCGTTTCGCGTCCAGCGCGCGCAAATCGGTCGCCGGCATGGCCGATGGATGGGCGACCAGCAGGCGCAAATCGGGCGTGAAACGTTCTGCCTCCGCCGCCCAATTATCCAGCAGCGAGGCCGGCGCGATCAGCAGGCTGGGGCGCGAAACACCCTGCTGCTCGCGCTTCAATACCAGCAGCAACGCCAACACCTGTAGTGTCTTGCCCAGCCCCATGTCGTCGGCCAGGCACGCGCCCAACCCGAGCCGGGTGAGGAGATAGAGCCAGCGCACGCCGGCCTGCTGGTATGGGCGCAGGCTGGCCTTGAGTTCCGTGCCTGGGTCGATGCGCGCCAACCCTTCCGGCTGGCGCATACCGCACAAGGTTTCTGCCAGCCACGGACCCGCGCCCAGTTGCGCCCAGTCGGCCTCATCGGCGAGACCGGCATCATCAAGCGACGCGCCCGCCAGCAGGCGCATCGCTTCGGCGAAGGGCAAGCCGTTGTCCGTTGCCGCCTGTTCAATGGCCTGGAACCGCTCCAGCAGGCTGCCGAGTTTCTTGCGGTCCACCTCGACCCAGCGGCCGCGGATCAGTTGCAAGCCTTCCACACCCTGCATCAGCGCCTTGATCTCGGCTGCGCCGAGGCGCTCGCCATCGAGCGTGACTTCCATGCTGAAATCGAGCAGCGCATCCATGCCCAGCAGCGAGGGTGGCTTGGTGCCGACACTGGCCTTGACCAGCGGTCGGGCGGGCCGCCCCGCCTGCCAGTTGCCCGGCATGCGCACGATGATGCCGGCGGCTTCGAGTTTCGGAATATCGGTGAGAAATTGCAGGGCATCCGACGGCATCCAGCGCAGCGGGTGATAGATTTCGCCCGCATCGACCATCTCATGCAGCCACGCGCACTGTTCGGCGGCACGCTGCACCGGCAACAGCAGCGAGAGCAATTGCGCCTTGCTTTTGCCATCTGAGAATTCGGCCAGCGCCTGCGACAGCGGCAAATGCCGCGCCTTGCCATGCGCCGACAGGCACGATGTGTATGTGGCCAAGAAGGCGAAGGGCGCTTCCGCATCCCTGCGATTTTCCGCGAGATTGAAATGCACCCGCCCGACCAGATTCCATGCCGGATACCGTGCCTTGATAAATTCCTGAAGCTTGAGTTTCGATGTCGCAAGTTCGGCGCGCAAGGCGGCATCGAGTTCCGCCCAGAGCTTCGCCAGCACCTCCGGGGTCAGATATTCCGAACCCGTCATGGGCGGCAAGTCGGCTATCAAGGCATTGAGCTCGGGTATACCGGGTACGGCGACGTCAATCTCGCCGCCCTCCGGCGTGGCGCACAGCGCCGTCATATAACAAACCGCAAAATCGCGCCACCAGGCCAGCGCGGGCGGCAGGGCACACCCCACCTCGGACGCACCCAGTTGCAGCAGGCCATGCCCGGTGTCTGCCGCGAAGGCAGCGGCGAGACGCTCATGCAGCGCTAATGAAAGAACTGGCGCGCCGGTATCCGGCGCAAGGCGCAAATGACCCTGCGGCGTCAGGAGCAGCGCAAGGGGGTTGGCGGTATAGGGCATGACGCAGAGTTCAGAAAGGGCAGTCCTTGAGGTCATCAAAGTCGCCAAAGTCTTCGAAGTCATCAAAATCGGCAAAGTCATCCATTTCGGCGGCCTGGAGGCGCATTTTTTTGAGCCACGCCTTGACCTTCTTGATATCTTCAAGTTCGAGCATATCTTTTTCTATGTCGCGAATGGCGTGCTGGACTTCGGTGATTTCGCCGGTGAGATGGCGCATGATGGTTCGGGGTGACACCTTTTGGAATGGGTCGATATTAAACTGCATCACGAACTCGCCTTCGACGTGATAAATTTCCCGTTCCAGCTCGGCCAGTTGTTCCTTCAGAATTTTGTTGTAGTGCTTCAGGCGATCTTCGCTGATGTTGTTGACGGTGTTCTGGTCGATATGCTCCAGCTCCAATTGCAGTTTCAGCAACTGCAACAGGTTTCGCTTTTCATAAGCCTCGTTGACGCGCTGCATCAAGGCGGTTTTCCGCTCGCGCTCCCGCGCATCGGTTTCGCGATCCGGGTGCAGGGCGCTGGCCAGTTTTCGGTAGACCTCGCGGATAGATAGGCTGATCTGCTGCTCTTCGGCCTGTTGCTGCGCTTCTTTGGCGAGCTGTTTGGCTGTTTTTTTTCGCTTGGAACGGCGCTCTTCCCATGCCTGCCGCTTAACGTTTTCTTGCGCCCACTCTTCTTCCATTTTCGACTGGATATGCTTGAGAAATTCTTCCCCTGAATTCACGTCAAAGTCATCGCCAAGATCAACGCCCAGCACACCCTCCATCACGGACTTCATGTGCTTGATATCCGCAGCTTCTTCCTGATCGTAATCGGAATGGCTATGTTTATTGTAAATAGCTTTCAATTCCGCATCATCGCGGTTGGCCAATAATTGATCGGCAAGATCGACGATCAAACCAGCAATCGCGCCGCGCTCAATTTTGCTCAACCCTTTTTGTACGCTGGCCCGATCAAGGCTATGAACCATCCTGACTTGCCTATCCATCAGGTCATCTACCAGCGGCTGCAGTTCGCCGGTGTATTTCTTCTGGTAGCGAAGAATGGCGGCTTCCCAGTCAGCCAATTGGGCGCGCTTTTTTTCAATCTGTTCGATCAGTTTATTGAATGCCTGTTGTCCTTTGGACAATTTGTGCTGGTCGTGTCCGCTGGCTACAGCAACGACCTTCAGATGAGTTTTAGCCATGTGATGAATTTCTAATAAGTGTCGAAAAATGCGAAAAATACAATGATGGGTACCTTAATCCCGTGCATTGGCAAAATCTAACGGGCATGGCAGCGACCGCCCCTGATAATGAAACTGCCATGCCCGTTTCCCCCTATCCAACTTTCCCCCGCAAGCGGGAGAAAGGGCAAACGAATCGCTGCGCGAATTTCACGTTAAAACGAGTAAATCGCATAAGCCCGCCGAACAAATATAAGCGCGGCGAACGCGAGGGGAAGCAATACCCAGCCCAATACCACCGCCACCAGAAGTGTCCAGCCGAGTTGCCGCAGCGCTCCTTCCTTGCAGACTTTGCCGTTTACCCGCACACCGTAAATGTGGGCGCTACAAATGAGCAGCTCCATTTCCGCTCCCGCTTCCATGCATTCCAGCAAACATTTGGCGACGCGTATACCTTGAAGGCTGCTCCCGCCGATTTCGATAGTAGCAGCCCTGAACGTATTGCCCGACCAGATGCCATCGCCGATCGCGACCAGCCTGCCTTTTACAATCGCCTGACTCCACATCACCTTGCTTCAATCCCGCACGAATTCAGATAGGCCACACGATTTCACCCGTGCTGCGTTTTTATTACCCCAAACCGGACAAGCCGCAACCCAAAAGGTGGCTTTCGGAGGTCGAGTAGCCTGTCCCGAATCCTTCGATAAACTCAGGAGAGCCTTACCGAATGGGTTGGCATTGTTCAACAGCTTTTTTGGAATTATAGCAATGCGCTGACGCATCAAGGCGAGTTTTGGCTCGTCTGTCTCTCATTCAAATTCCCGATCAATAGAGCATTATCGTAGGGCGGGTTCTACCCGCCGGATACAAGTGTCGGGCGGAGCCCGACCTACTGATTATTTTCCTATTGTAAGATAAATGGAATCAGCCAGATAAAAAAACCGCCTTGCGGCGGCTGAATTGGGAGTTGAGGGAGATTGAGCAACCCGGCCCCTCAACCGGGCTTGAAATCGTAGGGGTAGGCTTGCAGCACCGGCTTCATCAGCATGTCTTCCATAGTGATATGCTCGGTCAGCCAATCCCTCAAAAACTGCGGATAATGATCCATCACGTATTCCGGCCACAGACTATTATTGGCCTCCAACTGACCTGTCGTGTGTTGCAGTTCGTTTTGCAAGTGCCGATGTGCCAGCTCGTGTTGCGCGAAAGGGAAATTGACTGCCTGCGCAAAGCGCTCTTCATTTGAAAAATGGGCAAGCGCGCATTTCATGAACTGCTTGATGGATAGCAACAAATAAGAGCAATCCTTTATCTCGACCGCATACTCTATGCTGTTGACCATGCCGATCAAATTTTTATTTTCAGAATCGAGCGTTGCATTCCCGACACTCAATTTTTTTGTCCAGATTTGGGCCATCTTGCCACCTTGAAATCAAACTGTTGCCGGATCATTGCGCCAACCGGATACCTGCCAAACGCCAAGTTCGCCGTCCGGGGCGCTGGCTTCCCCCCATTGCCGCAGAGCCGCGCGAACCCAGGTGAGCTGAAAAGCCTTGTCGAAAAAATAATCCGCCCCGGCACGCTTGCAGCGGTCGGTGTAGAACTCGTCGGTGCAGCCGGTCAATACCATGGCCTTGATGTCGGGATGGCACTTTTTGAGTCGCTCCAGCATGCCGATTCCCGCTCCGTTCCTCAGGCCAATATCGAGGATCACGAGATCGGGCCGCAGCGCGTCTATGCGTTCGACCGCACCCGCCCCGCCCACCGCTTGACCGACAACCGTAACGCCGGGGATATCAAAGAGAACGGATAGCAGATTTTCGAGCATGATCGCCGTATCTTCAACAATAAATACATTCATCTGAAAGCCCGTTGTACCGTTTGCGCCGACAAAACCCAAGAACGTATGATGCCCGCCTGCAGGCGGGGCTGGCATCGGAATTGTCCTTTTATGGCGTAGGAGGAACGGCGGTTTCGCTGTCGGTGTTTGTCCGACAGGACTCCGGGCAGAGCTGATCTGTGTAGCGCGGCGGCAGGGGCGGCTATTCCATGAGGTGCTTTTCGACAGCGTAGCGCATCAGTTCGGCGTTGTTGCGCAACCGCATTTTTTCCAGGATGCGGGTGCGGTAGGTGCTGACGGTTTTCACGCTCACGGACAGGGCAGAGGCGATCTCGGATACCGTTCTGGCCGCAGCGAGCAGCAGGAAAATCTGGTATTCGCGATCCGACAAAGTTTCGTGCGGCTGCTTTCCCTGTTGCGCACCGAATTCGTTGGCGAGCATTTCGGCCACCGTCGCACTGATGTATTTCTTGCCTGCCGCCACGCGTCGCACTGCCTCCGTCACGATCTCCGGCGCGCTTTCCTTGGTCAGGTAGCCAGCTGCGCCGGCCTTGATCAGGCGCACCGCATACTGCTCTTCCGGGTAGATGCTGAGGATCAGTATCGGCAATTTCGGCTTTTCCTCATGAAGCTGCTTGAGCACGTCGATGCCGTTCAGGCCGGGCATGGCAATATCGAGCAACGCCACGTCACAGCCGTTTGCACGTACCCAGCGCAACGCATCCGCGCCGTTGACGTGTTCCGCCACGACTTGCATATCGGGGTTCTCATCCAGGATTTTTTTCAGCCCCTGGCGCACGATGGCGTGGTCGTCGGCGATCACAATGCGGATCATGCTCTTCCCTCTTCTTGATGGTTGGCGGAAAGCGGCAATACCACCGCCACATTAAGCCCGCTGCCGGGCGTGTTATCGAACCTGATCTTGCCGCCCAGTTGCCCGACGCGCTCGAACATGCCGCGGATGCCGTAAGAATCGGCGGCTATAACATGCCCTCCCGGCATACCGCAGCCATCGTCGCTGACCGACAGCGCGACTTCCTCGTCGCCATGGTGGAACTCGACTTCCACTCTGGAGGCGCCGGAATGCTGCGCGACATTGGTCAGCGCTTCCTGGAAGATGCGGAACAGCGCAATCGAGCGTTGCTTGTCCAGATTGCCCTTATCCCCGACACAGTTCACCCGGCACGCGATGCCGGTGCGTTTGTGGAACTGCGCGGCGTGCCATTCTATCGCCGCCAGCAGGCCGAGGTCGTCGAGTATGGTCGGGCGCAGTTCGGTAATGATGCGCCGCGTCACGCCCACCGCGTTATCGAGCAACTGCGACATCGACCCGACGCGCTCGAATAGCGGTGCCGACTCCTTGCCGGCGGGCAGCCCGCGCGCCAGCCAGTAAATCTCCATTTTAATCGCGGTCAGCGTGCCGCCCAGATCGTCGTGAATTTCGCGCGCGATGCTGGCCTTCTCTTCTTCGCGTACATTCTGCAGATGCGTGGAGAGATCGCGCAACTGGCGTTCTGCCAGCCTGTGCTCGGCGATGTAGGTAGCCAGCGCCATACCGACCACGGACAGGATCGCCATGTAAAGCCAGTAATTGGTCAGTTGGGTTGCCGCGATGTCATCGGCGAAAAAACCGGTTCCCCGATACGCGCCCAGCAATGCCTGAACAGCCGTCATGACCAGGGCGACCATCGTACCCCAAGTGCCGAGGCGCACCGCCACCCAGGCGATAAACAGGAACATCACGTAGCCCTTGGCCACCAGGCCGATGCTGTCATGGAACCATTCAAGAAAAACGGCCTGCCCCGCCAGAAACGTCAACCCGAGCAGCAATGCCGCGACATGCATCCGCTTCATTTCGAGCCAGTCACCCTTCTCCAGACGCCAGACCAGGAACAGCGGGGTAATCAGGATGATGCCAAGCGTGCCGCCCATCCACCACCGGGTCAGCCCCAGCAATAAAGCTTCGAGCTCCAACGCCCCGGAAGCCAGTAAGGCTGTTACGCCGACCAAGGCTCCAATACTGTAGCCGCTCCCCCCCAGAAGAATCAACCGCAGGTAATCGCGCAGGGAACGGAGACGCGAATTGAATCTGCTGGCGTGCGTGAGCAGCCAGGCGCCGAGCATCGCCCCCAGCGTATCGCCCAGCGCGATGGCGGCAGTAACCCAAAGCGGATTACCCGATATGGCATGGATCAGCAGCGCCCCGAACAGCACGCCCCACGCGTAGCGCATCCCACCGATCAACAGCGCAGCCAACGCCCAGCCGCTGGCTGGCTCGAAAACACTGGCAACAGCGTCGCTGTTGGAATAGCGATGGACAATATGAGCCAGCAGCGCGTAAATCGCCGCCACGCCAAGCTGCTTGGGCAGGTCAGAAAAGCGGTGCCAAGTATTTGAATGGGGCATATTTGAATGGTGCATTTCAATCCGTTTCTTTTGAACCCGATTTTCCAAGCCAAGCCATCACGTTTTTGCCCGCGCATATTGCCCCGCCCCGCCGCGTATTACAATAGCCCGTAATCCCCCTGACTAAGCGGAGCCGTGCCATGCAAAACCAACCCGATTTATCCCTGTTGCGCGACAAGCTGCGCGCGTTTGCCGAAGCGCGCGACTGGGATCAATTCCATTCGCCGAAAAACCTGAGCATGGCGCTGATGGTGGAGGTCGCCGAACTGATGGAGCATTTCCAGTGGTTGACCGAGGCGCAGTCCGCCGCATTGCCCGCCGATGACAAACAGGCCGTCAGCGAAGAACTGGCCGACATCCTGCTGTACCTGGTGCGCCTGTCGGACAAACTGGGCGTTGATCTGCGCGAGGCCGCGCTGCTCAAGCTGAAAAAAAATGCGCTGAAATATCCGGCAGAATTGGTGCGCGGCAGCGCGAAGAAGTATCGCGGCAACACAAACCAGTAAAATAGGGTTGCATTCGAAAGCGGTGGCAATTCTATCGGTAGCACTCAAACCCCTGGTGAAACAACTAGCCATTCGACTAGGCCATCAAAAGGCGATGGCCAAGTCGCTGGTTATCCCAGCCTCCCCTTGTCAGGGGAGGAGCATTGCTCTCCCCCTGACAAGGGGGAGCTGGAGGGGGTTTGGTTTTGGGATGTACGCTGTTTCCTGCTCACGCCTTGCCTCGCGGATGCGGGGCTTACCTGGCTCAGGGCGAACGGTGGATGTGGTTGGCCACCACTTTCGAATGCACCCAGTAAAATATAACGCGTTGCCGCAAATATCTATTGGTAATATTATTCGCCGGTTAAATGGAAATTTAAGGAGGCAAGCCCATAATGAGCAACGTTAACTCAACCTCTCCGAACAAGGGAAGCTCCAGCGAATCCAGTTTTCTTTCCGAGCTGGCCGGGGAGGCGACAAGCAAACTTCAAGCACTCAAGGAAAATGTACGCGACAAAGAAGCCAAGGCCGAACTCATCAATATTGCGCTGGGCAAGATTTACCAGTTCTTCAGTCTATTTTCGCGTCATGCCAATGATCTTGAGCCTGAAATTCAGCGGCCCTACAATCTCGATAATCAGACAACATTCGCTCCCCTGAAATGGAATGACGCGGTTTCCGATTACCGGAAGAGGGATTTTTCCGACAATGCATTCATGGATCATGTTTCATTCAAAGTGCGCCTGACCTCTCCCGCGCCGGTGACGGTCATACGACGGTTCAACCAGGCCGAAACGCTGAAAAAAGAATTGCACGCCTTCGGCTTGCGCCCTGTCGACGACCTGGACAAAATGTTGCGCAGCAACCAACAGGAAATTCTACAAGTGAGTTTGGCTCCGGATTTTCTGGTACGCATCAGGTTTCAGGGGAATTATGACGACGATAGAATCGACATGCTGTGCAATAACCTGGAAGGTTTCGGAGCCGTCGCCTTCAAACTGGCTCCCGAACAAATCACGCCTCACCTGCTGGACGAGGTGGGCCGCTATCTTATCGGACGCACGGATAGTTTGCCGGCAATCTTGAACCAAACCAAACACTTTCAAAAACAATCGAGCCAGCCACCGCGCGGGCTATAAAACTGCCCGCCAAGTTGAACCTCAATCAGTCGGCAGATTTCGCAGGAGCCTCATCCGCCTTATCGGGGCGCGGATAGTTTTCCACGAACGATTTAAGGCCAGACTGCACCAATTCGTAGGTTTTATCGATGTTGGAAGCGATATCCCCCTCCAGCACTTTCAGGCCGCCGAGAATCTCGCGCGCCTCGGAGAAACCCTGATCGATCCCGCCGCCGATCAGTTTGGTGAAATCATTCAGCGCCGTTTCCAGGTCTTTTTCCGGATGTTGCTCAGCATACTTATCGAAGAACGCGGTACTCAGCGACACAATGCGATCCGCCGTGGCTTGCGGGCCGAAATCCATGCCGGAGTCAGACGCTGCCTGAATAGCATTGTCGCCAAATTCAGGCGCCAATACCTGATTGAGATTTTCGATGGCGGTTTTATAAAGCAGGCTCATGGAATGGTTGCCCGCGCTTAACGATACTTCCATTGAAGCTTTCAGGATGGACGCATTGAGCGCCTGCTTGGAAGCGTCGACGCCCGGCTTGGCTGCCTCCGACTTGCCTGCCTCTGGCGCATGCGCCTCAACGCGCTCTTGCTTGTCTTTGGGATGTGCTGCGGCAACGGGATGCGCGGCGGCAGCGCTGGCTGCTTGTCCAACAGATTCTGTTTTCATCGCAAGAGCTCCTTATAAAAATGGACATCTAAAATTGATTAACCCCATTGGATATATATCGGCAGCTATCCGAAAAACTTCAGGCGGTAAATCCGGTATGCGCCAGCCGCTCTCCTTTGCCGGTTCAACTCACCGCCACGCGCGGCACACCCTGCCACATCTCGCCGATCACCGCCGCCTGCGCGAAGCCACCACGGTGGAACATCGCCAGCACTTCATCGGTCGCCTCCGGCGCGACGGCCACCAGCAACCCGCCGCTGGTTTGCGCATCGGCCAGCAGGCGGCGCTGCCAGCCTTGCAGGTGCACGGCAAAATCCACTTCGTCCCCGTAGCTTTCCAGATTGCGCTCAATCGCGCCCGGGCCGTAGCCTTGCCGCACCAGCGGCAGCGCCTCGGACAGGATTGGCACCTGCTCAAATTGCAGGCCGGCCGCCAATCCCGCGCCACGGCACATTTCCAGCAAGTGGCCGAGCAGGCCGAAGCCGGTCACGTCAGTCAGCGCATGCACGCGATTCAATTCCGACAGGGCGCTGCCCACCGTATTGAGCTGGGTAGTGGCGGCGATCAGTTGCGCGTAGCCCTCGGCTGACAGCGCACCTTTTTTCAGTGCTGCCGCCAGCACCCCGATGCCCAGGCCCTTGCCGAGAATCAGCTTGTCGCCCGCCTGCGCGCCGTTGTTTTTCTTCAACCGGTCCGGGTGTACGATGCCGATTGCCACCAGCCCGTAAATCGGCTCGGTCGAATCGATGGAATGCCCGCCCGCCAGAGGGATACCGGCAGCCAGGCAGACCGCTTCGCCGCCATGCAAAATCGCGCGTATGGTCTCGACCGGCAGCTTGTCGATCGGCATGCCGACAATCGCCAGCGCCATGATGGGCGTACCGCCCATCGCGTACACATCGGACAGCGCATTGGTCGCGGCGATGCGGCCGAAGTCGAACGGATCATCGACGATCGGCATAAAAAAATCGGTGGTCGCGATGATCGCCTGCTGGTCGTTGAGGCGATACACCGCCGCATCATCGCTGTTTTCCATACCAACCAGCAGATTGGCGTAGGGCAGTTTTTCTTTTACTTCGCCTAAAATCTGTTGCAACATGGCCGGCGCAATTTTGCAGCCACAACCGCCACCGTGCGACAATTGGGTCAACTTCACTTCGGACACAAATATTCCTTTTTCAACAATGTTATTCAAAACCGCAAACCTACCACAGCTCGGCGAATTTGACGAAATTATCGACGTGCGCACCCCGGCGGAGTACGCCGAGGATCATATTCCCGGCGCAATCAACTGCCCGGTGCTGTCCGACGAGGAGCGCATCACCGTCGGCACGCTATACAAGCAGGCGTCGCCGTTCGAGGCGCGCAAGGTGGGCGCGGCGCTGATCGCGGAAAATATCGCACACCACCTGCAAACGCGATTTCGCAACCACCCCAAGTCATGGCGCCCGCTGATCTACTGCTGGCGCGGCGGGCAGCGCAGCGGCGCGATGAGCATCATTCTCGCGCAGATCGGCTGGCCGGCACACAAGCTGGAAGGCGGCTACAAAACCTACCGGCGCGACGTGCTGGACAAGCTGGCGACCCTGCCGCAAAACTTCACACTGCGCGTGATTTGCGGCGCGACCGGCTCGGGCAAGAGCCGCCTGCTCGCGGCGCTGGCAGACAGCGGACAGCCCGGCAGCGGACAACCCAACAATAAACAACAGGTGCTCGACCTGGAAAACCTCGCGCAACATCGCGGCTCGGTGCTGGGCAGGCTGCCCGGCCAGGCACAACCTTCGCAGAAATGGTTCGACAGCCTGCTGCTGCAAGCCCTGCAAAAACTCGACCCGGCGCGCCCCGTTTATGTCGAAGCGGAGAGCAGCAAGATCGGCACCATCACCCTGCCCGACGCCCTGTTCAACGCGATGCACGCCAGCGAATGCCTGCTGCTGGAAACGCCGCTCGAAGTGCGTGTCGCCGGGCTGCTGGAAGACTACCACCATTATCTCGCCAATCCGGAAACGCTGATCGCGCATTTACAGGCGCTGCACCGCTTCCACGGCAGCCAGCAACTGGAGCACTGGACATCATTGATCCGCGCCGGAGACTTCGCCGCACTGGTCGCGGAACTGCTCACGCTGCACTACGACCCGAGCTATTTCCGCGCGACTTCCAAACATTACGCAAATCTCGACCAGGCAAAGCGCGTTCCGCTGACCAATTTGTCGCCGGAGGCGCTGATAAAAATTGCAACTACACTCTGACAGGCATGACAAATAGCCACACCTGACAAGGTGCTGACATTGCCCGCAGATTTTACTGGCGCAACAACGGCACGGTCATGCCGCCGCTATTGGGGTCATAGCAATGATCCCAATGCCAAGGCTGTTAAAGCCCGAACCAATTTCATCTAAAATACAAGCCCATTGCAAACCACAAAGAATCCGGACAATGAAAACCCGCCTTTACGTTACTCTGATGTGCCTCGCCCTGCTCTCTGGCTGTTCGACGCTGAATGAACATGAATGCCGCTCTGTCGACTGGTATCGGCTGGGCATCAAAGATGGGCAACAAGGGGAAAAGGCCAGTTTGCTGGATGAACACAAGGAATCCTGTAGACGCTATGGTATTCGGCCGGACGAAGGCCAATATCTGGAAGGTCGCAATGTCGGTTTATTGGAATACTGCCGTCTGGGTAATGCTTTCCGCACAGGCATGAACGGCGAAGAATATAAGGGCGTTTGCCCGCTGGATATGGATGCGGAATTTCGCCGCTACAACAGCGCCGCATTGGAAGTATACAACTCAAAAAAACAAGTCGAAGACCTCGACGGCCAAATATCCAAAAAAGAAAAAGAGCTGGACAAGAAGGATCTTGCCGAAAAAGAAAAACTCCGCCTTCTGGAAGAACTCAGGAAGCTGGATCGCAAACGCGACCGCCTTCGCAGCGATTTGCACTACCAGGAACGTGAACTGGATCGCATGATGGAAAATGCGAAACGTCGCGGCGGGCGACACTGAGTTTTCTGCCCGAATTATTCCATTTCCCCTTCAATAGAAAAATAATCCGCAGGTCGGGCGGAGCCCGACATCTGTATCCGGCGGGTATGCAATTGCCTAACCTGACATTCAACCCGGACTCCGCAAAAGCGCGGAGCCGGTTAATTCTACGTTGGGCATCTGACTGCATGGAGCTATGTGGGATGGCAATTAAACAAAGGAATGTCCATGACTGAGCATGAAGCGATCTTGCTGAACAAGCTAACCCCGCTGCTCCAAAGGGACGCTTCTGCCAAGTCAAAAAAAGGGCAAACAAAATGACTAATAAACTTTTCTTAGTTTCAGGCAGCTATATATTTCAATCAGCAAAACGATGTGTTACAAAAAACGCCCAAAGAATATTCTTAATGATAGGGGCTGTCTTGTCATTTTCTGCGAACTCAGCCCCGTCAATATACACATTAAATAATGACGGCAAATCTCAGGTAATCTCTGCCTTTGACTGTACGCCTAGTTTCAGTGGTAAGGCCGCCTTGGGAGACAATAAATATGTTCATGTATGGGAATGCGAGATTAATGATAGCGTCAAAGGTAACAGGGGACAGACCACGATTTTTCTGTGCATCCCTGATTCTAGCCAGGTGTAAATATGGAAAATCTACTGCCATCGGTCTACGTTGAAACGTCCATCGTCAGTTACCTCTCGGCGCGAGAGAGTGGTTCTTTGCTCGGTGCGGCTCACCAACTGGTCACCCGGAGGTGGTGGGATCGTCGCAGCCTTTACCGTTGTTTTGTGTCTGACGTGGTTATCAGAGAGTGTCGTGCAGGAGATCCGACTGCCGCACTGCGCAGATTGGACTCGGTGCGCGAATTTCCGTCGTTGGCTATCAACGAAAAAGCCATCGAGATTGCAGAATCACTGCTGGCGCTAGGTATCGTCCCGAAGAAGGCGGCTGAAGATGCTTTACATGTCGCCATCGCTACCGCTCACGGTATGGATTTTTTGCTGACATGGAACTGCCGCCACATTGCCAATCCAGTCATTCAGGCACGTATCGCTGCGCATTTGTAAAGTTTAGGCTTGCTTCTACCTTTCATCTGCACACCGGAAGAACTATTAGGAGAAGAATATGAATGACGAAATCCTCGCTGAGGTGAGAGCGATCAAAGAGGCCTTGGCCGAAGAGTCTGGTTTCGATATTCGGCGTATTGCCGAAGAGATTCGAAAATCCGAAACGCAGAGTGGAGCGGAAGGGTGGAAACACATCATCGCCCCGTTACAGCCGTTGCCCAACTCGACATTCCAGCGGACTCGCTTTGCTCATCGCTGAATTTTGATGGAGCGTAAGAAGGAGCGTAGCCCGATTTCCCAAGCAAGCGTAGCCCGGATGGAATGTAATGGTGCGACACGAAGTCGCTTGTAAAAGTTGTTCCCACTTCATTGAAGGGAACCACCACAGGGCAAACGCATTAAAAATCATTTACAAACAATTGGCTAATCTGGCATCTTTATGCTTTTTGCGAGGAAAGCCAGATGACCATCAGTTTTATAGAGCATTTTTCTGGGTTGGAAGATTCGCGGATAGAGCGGAAGAAGC
>JAUYJO010000036.1 GCA_030700315.1 Gallionella sp. | reverse complement strand
GCCGTGATCGAAGAGGTCAAAACCTGGCAATCCCGTCCGCTGGATGCGCTGTACCCCATCGTCTATCTCGACTGCATCCACGCCAAAGTGCGCGATAACGGGGCGGTGCGCGTCAAAGCCGTGTATCTGGCACTGGGTATCAAGCTGGATGGCGAGAAAGAGCTGCTGGGCATCTGGGTCGCCCAGACTGAAGGTGCCAAGTTCTGGCTGCAAGTGGTGACCGAACTCAAGAATCGGGGCGTGTCCGACATCTTCATCGCCTGCGTGGACGGCCTGAAGGGTTTCCCGGAAGCCATTGAAACCGTGTTCCCCAAGACCGCCGTGCAGCTATGCATCGTGCATATGGTGCGCCATAGCCTGAACTACGTGAGTTGGAAGCTGCGCAAGGAGGTGGCAGCCGACCTGCGCGCTATTTACACTGCCGCCATGGTTGAAGAAGCCGAGCAGCATCTTGCGGCATTCGAGGCCAAGTGGGATCGGGATTACCCGGCCATCGGCCAGAGTTGGCGGCGCAACTGGGCGCGCATTACGCCGTTCTTCGAGTATCCGCCGGAAATTCGCAGGGTGATCTACACCACCAACGCGATCGAGTCGCTGAACATGAGCCTGAGGAAGGTTACCAAGAACCGCGGCTCGTTTCCGTCCGATGAGGCGCTGTTAAAACTGTTCTACCTGGCCCAACAAAATATCAGCAAAAAATGGACGATGCCGATAAGGGACTGGAAAGCGGCGCTGAACCGTTTTACTATCCAGTTCGGTGACAGGATGCCGCAGCATTAACGAATTCCGTTTACACAAAATTCAGGACACCCCCCAAGGAAGCCAGGCGCTTGGCGGAACGCCTTGATATCCATTACACGCCCAAACACGGAAGCTGGTTAAATATGGCGGAGATTGAACTCAGCGTACTAAAGGGACAATGCCTTGATCGCCGAATAGACAACATGGAGGATATGAAGACTGAAGTGGCCACATGGGAGCGAGATCGAAACAACCGCTCGAAGAAGATTGACTGGCAGTTTACAACTTCGGATGCACGGATAAAGCTGACTCGTCTTTATCCGAAATTATAAAAGTTACATGGTACTAGTAATATTCCCACAACGACGGGAAGGAGGCTTCTGGTTAGTCTCCTGTTTATCAACTTGGGTTGTTTTCCCGATAGCCTTTCCGCTTCAAGCCAATCAACAAAATCATTGCCGTCCTTAAAGCCGTGCTTTTCATAAAGCTCATAGGCTATGTTCTTTATCTCTTTATTTTCTTCGTTCAGGTCTTTTTGTAACACGTTGTCACCTCGTTCTTCAGTTTATATACTTCCGCCTCCCTTAAAGGCGAGGGAGGTTTACAGCAACTGGAAACTAATCGCAGGCATATAACAATTCGAATTAACGCCGCGCGATCAGTATCCCTACTACCGCGCCCGCCAAGGCGGAAATGCCTATCACTTTCCAGGGGTTTTCGTGGACGTATTCGTCAGTGGCTTTTGCGGCCTGCCGGGTGCGCTCAATCACGGCTGTTTCGGCAGTAACCAGGTGCTCCTTGACGACTTGCAGGCTCTCCTGGATGCGTGCACGGGCGGCGGCAGCGCCTTCACCCGCCTGGTTGGCGGTAGCGCGCAGCAGTTCCTCGGCATCCACCACCAACCGCAAATCTTCGATCAGTTTTTCCTTGAACGCTGATCTATTCACCCAAGCAGTCGTTGCGAGCGAATCCTGCCTGCCTGATCGCGTCACCATGCGCTGCGATCACCCTCGCACTCGGAGTAGTGTCCGCACCGCGTCATTTACTCCGCATGTCATTCCTGACGGATGTCACACCCTTGACGCCGCGTGCAATTTCGACCGCCTTGTCAATGTCGGATTGAGAATTCACGAAGCCGCTCAACTGGACCACGCCCTTGAAAGTTTCAACGTTGATTTCGGCTGATTTCAGAGTAGGTTCGTGGAATATGGCCGCCTTAACCTTGGTGGTGATAACGCTGTCATCAATATATTCGCCGGTACCTTCCTGCGTTGACGTGGACGCGCAACCCAGGGAAAACAGCAATGCCAGGGTCATAAAAAATGCGGAAAAATACTTGAGTTGTTTCATGGTCAATCTCCTTAGATTAATTAAAAATTAAACCCCAAAGTTAGTCATCATCAACTGCTGTTGCGGCAACCAGCGATTCGCCCTGCGGAGAATCTTGTCGGACACATCACAATCGTCCCAGCAGCAACAGAATGATCACGATGAGCAATACCAGTCCGAGCCCGCCGCTCGGGCCATAACCCCATGCCCTGCTGTGTGGCCAGGCCGGAATCACACCGATCAGCATCAACACCAGAATGATCAGTAATATAGTTCCCAACGACATTTTGTTTCTCCTTGTGCATCGCCAAAAATTGACGCTTTGGCCTTACCGTATAGCCGAGATTTTGCCGCAGCCTGCTAGCGTGGAGCGATGTTCCCGTTGTTGTCGGAGAGGATGATTTCCACGCGCCGATTCAATTGACGGCTGGAGGCAGTGTCGTTGCTGGCAACCGGAAACGCCTCACCATAACCGCGCGTAGTGACACGGTCGCCGCCGACCCCCATGTCGATCAGCGCCGTCCGCACGGCATTGGCGCGTCGTTCGGAGAGTTCCTGGTTGTAGCTGTCACTGCCGGTGCTGTCGGTGAAGCCTTCAACCAATATTTTGTGTTGCGGGTATTTATTGAGAAAACCGGCCAGCTTTTGCATGTTGCGCATGCCGCCCGATTTCAGCTGAGCCTTGTTGACACTGAACAATACGTCGCCCAGTGTGATCACCAGGCCGCGTTCCGTTTTTTTGGCATTCAACTCCTTGAGTTGCATTTCCTGTTGAGCAATGAGTGCCTGGTCGCGTTCCGCATTGGCGTCGGCAGCCGCCAACGCGGCAGCTTGCTGATCGGCATTGGCACCGGCAGCCGCCAACGCGGTAGCTTGCTGATCGGCATTGGCATCGGCAGCCGCCAAAGCGGCAGCTTGCTGATCGGCGGTTTCCTGCATGGTCGCCACCTGCTGTTTGGCTGCATCGGCTTCAGCCGTTCTCGCTTCAAGGCGGGCTTGGTCGCGTTTGGCGCTGGCGTTGGTGACCGCTAATTCAGCTGCTTTCCGTTTTGCGGTTTCCTGTGCGACGCCTACTTTCTGCTTGGCTATATAGGCCAGATGGTCGACTGTGGCCGTACTTTCTCCTTCGCTCAAAGCATAGTCCGCCTTGTTCAGTGAGTCGCCGGCTTCCTTTAATTCAAGCGCTGCCAGAGTCGTGACCTGGGGATTGGTTGCAGCGCTGTTGTAACTGCTATGTGCTTCTGTGAGAGATACATTCTTGGTCGCAGCACAGCCAGCAAGAATCGCCACTGCAATAAGGGTCAGGGGGAAATATATTTTTTTTTGCATGATGAACTCCATTGATGATTAAGTTGCCTCTTAAAATTCAGAGTTCGCGTAAATGCAAGGCGAAAATCTGAGTTTTCTGAGGTGCAAATTACTGGGTTTTACGTTCGAGTTCCTGGCGCAATATGTGGGCGTCTTCCTGCACTGCGTCGGCTGCTTTCTTTGCCTTGGCTGAACGCGCTGCCGCTGCAGCCAGTTGGGCATCAACCTGTGCTTGCTCCGCCAGCTGCCGCGCGCGTACATAATCTTTCTCTGTCATTGCACGCTCGGCAGCATCCATCTTCTCCTTCGCAGACTTGAGCTGCAGCGGTGCAAGCTCATCGGCTCCGGCGCTGCTTGCATTGATTACAGCAGCTCTGGATACGGCCATCTGCTCAACTGGCGCCGGAGTGCTTGCGCAACCCGCAATAAAGATTGCAGCAACTACGGTTACGACTATCCTGTGCAATTGACACGATTTGAGGGAGTAAAAGTTTTTCATCATTTTTCATCCATTGAGTTAACGTCGAACACAATCGCTGCAATGACTATTTATTTCATTGCGATTTCTACGATTTCCAATTTTTCTAACAGCAGCCTGATCGAACTCCGGAAGACCCTGTTGGAAAACAACCGGCTCTGCGAACCATCCACGATAATTAGATTCCTCTGCGCAGTCGCGCACCGTGCGCTAGCGCACAGCGGGCTGCTGTCACGGCGCTGGCACCACTGCTGGCGCGCATTTATGAAACGCTGCCGCGGGTCTGCCCGCTCTGCCAGTCGCCGATGCGCATCATCGCTTTCATCACCGAGGGCAGTTCTGTGTGCAAGATTCTGGATCACCTCGGTGAATCCATCCTGCCGCCGTGCGTCGTACCGGCACACGGGCCGCCTTTGTGGGAAGCCGCAAGAGCTTCGGAGCAGGCGGGCAACGATCCTCAATGGGAGTCATCACCCCAGCCCGAACCGGTGTTTGAGTTTGATCAGCGGGTGGCGTGGTGAGAAAACGGGAGCGGAAGGTGTCTGGTTCGGGGGCGGTTGTGCCGAGGGTTTAAGTTGCCTCGTGGTGCGGGTATTTCAGGGGGATGATGCGGCAAATTCTTGCCATGGGTGCGGGGAATTTCACAAGTCTGTAGGGTGAAAATCGGATATGAGGATTCCGGCGCGTGTTTGATTTGACTTGGGTGGTTGGATTTCCTATCCTTTTTACCGTACTTGACCGAGCGGGACTGGAATCCCGCGTGTGCGAATGCTATGCCGTCGTCAAGAACGAATGCCATCGCTTGCTGCCCGATGCACCTGATCTCCAGGCCCTTTCCTCAGTCGTTCGCCGTTAATTCTCCATTCCGCTTCACGCTTTTCATAAATCTCCGCCCTATGTTCGATAACGCACGGAGAGCAACAGGCTTAATCATTAGAATTTAAAAAGGTTGCGCAAAATTCATTTGCCGACTCACTACCCCTCCCTGGCGCGTGCAAGCGAAGACATGCATTTTTTGCAGATGAGCGCATAAGCAGCTGATGTGCTGCGCGCACCTTCGGCCGCACGATGCGCCAGCCTGATTCGCGCTTTAACAAAGGTAAGCCATGCCCGAAACAATCCGCGACCCCGCCATTCTCAACCCCGCCGCCGGCGCGGCGGAGGGCATCACCGAGAGACGACGCCAGGAGGCTTTGCTTAAAACCGGGGCCTTGCAGAACGCGATCTTCAACAGCGCGAATTTCTCAAGTATCGCCACCGACGCGCAGGGCGTGATTCAGATCTTCAACGTCGGCGCGGAACGCATGCTGGGCTATGCAGCCGCCGAAGTGATGAACAAGATCACCCCGGCCGACATCTCCGATCCGCAGGAAGTGATTGCGCGGGCTGAAGCATTGAGCGCCGAGCTTGGCACGCCGATCACCCCCGGCTTCGAGGCGCTGGTGTTCAAGGCCTCGCGCGGCATCGAGGACATCTACGAATTGACTTATATCCGCAAGGATGGCAGCCGCTTTCCGGCGGTCGTGTCGGTCACGGCGCTGCGCGACGATCAAGACGCCATCATCGGCTACCTGTTGATCGGGACCGACAACAGCGCCCGCAAACGGGCGGAAGAAGCGCTGCTCGAGGCGGGGGCCCTGCAGAGCGCAATCTTCAATAGCGCCAACTTTTCGAGTATCGCCACCGACGAGAAGGGCGTCATTCAGATCTTCAAC
>JAUYJO010000033.1 GCA_030700315.1 Gallionella sp. | reverse complement strand
CGCGGCAGGGTCTTGGGCACCTTCGCCATCGGGATGTCGAATCTGGACAGCGGGCGACGCAGCACCTTGTCGAACAAAAAGCGGCAGGCGCAGGCTGACTGGTTCACGCTGGCGTAGGCGAGACGGCGCTCGACAATCAGGAGCAGGTGGTCGGCCTCTATCTCTTCGGTGGTCAGCAAATCCGGCGTGCGGCGGTAATACTTCGCGTGAGATTTTACCGCTGCCAGGTATGATTCCCGCGTGCGCGTCGCAAACCCGCGCAAGATCATTGCATCGTCCATCTGCTCACGTAACGTCTTCCGGGTGCCCGGACAATTGTTCTGCGTCATCTCAGTCTCCTTGATCTGATCGGGGACATCCCCCGCGATCAAGGATCTGAGATTTTTACGTCAATTGCAGCAAATAAGTTATGAGGTTGAAGATGGGACGGTGGAGCGGAACACCACCGCGTAGCGTTTTAGTTCAACTGAATATTTGGTGTATGGTGCGGTTCATAGCCCCGTACTTGAACGGGTAAAAACTGAGCGAGGCCATTTCATGCTTATAGATTACCCCCCCCCCCCCCCCGCGATCCCCTTGTAGTAATACCCCTCACATCGTTTTTGCGCGTGCTTCCCGCCGCTGCCGCTGAATATTTGGCATCGGGAAGCAAAAGATGAAAATGCCGGCGTTCTGGAATGCCCATGCAGGTATTTTGATTGCGGCAAGCTGCGCCATGCTTGCGGGTGCAACGCTCACTTTCTTTTATCACCTCGCTTTGCGGGTTGCCGGTCTGCCTGATCGGTGTGCTGACATTGAACGAATATGTCTTCGGCTGGAACCACTGATCGGGCGCGCTTCCCGAAGGAAATATCAAGCGCTTTTGAGCAAGAGAACAATAACCCAGGATTGTTCATTAGCCATTGAGCCATTACAAAATCAAGGGGGTGTAGGTCGGGTTTTAACCCGACATGTCGGGCTGAAGCCCGACCTACGCCCAAATGGATTATCTGGGATAACTTCAAGGAGACTGTGATGAGAGTGGATTTTTCGGTAACAGCAACGGCAGATTTTTCTCGTTCCGGTTTCCGGGCGCCGGTCATGGCAATCGCCCTCGGTATGGCGCTATCCATGTATGCCATAACCGGGCATGCCGCAGCCGAGTCCGATGCGCCTGATGTGCAGAAAAAACAGGATGTGCAGAAAAAACTTATCCACCAATCCATTGAAGAGCTGATGAACATCGAGGTGTACAGCGCCAGCAAGTTCGCCCAGAAAATCTCCGAGGCGCCTGCATCAGTCAGCATCGTCACCGCAACGGACATCAAGAGTTACGGTTACCGCACGCTGGCCGATATCCTGCGCAGCGTGCGCGGCATGGACGTCACCTATGACCGCAACTACCAATATGTCGGTGTGCGCGGCTTCAACCGTCCGGGTGATTACAACAGCCGCATCCTGCTGCTGGTGGACGGCTACCGCGTCAACGATGCGGTGTACGACACCGCCTCTATCGGCCAGGAGTTCTTCCTCGACGTTGACTCGATCGAGCGGGTGGAAGTAGTGCGCGGGCCGGGCTCATCCATCTACGGCAGCAACGCCTTCTTCGGCGTGGTCAACGTAATCACCAAGCGCGGGCGCGATTTCGACGGCGTGGAGATTTCTGCAGAACTCGCCAGTTATGGCAGCGGCCAGGGACGGCTGAGCTACGGCAAGCAACTGGAGAATGGTGCAGAACTGCTGCTGTCGGCAACGTCTGCGGATAGCAGCGGGCAGGATTTATTGTTTCCCGAATACAACGCGCCTGCCACCAACAACGGTCTTGCCACCGGGCTTGATCGGGACAACGCCAAACGATTCTATGGCAAGCTTGCCTATAATGACCTTACCCTGACTGCCGCCTGGTCAGAGCGAGTCAAAGGCATTCCCACTGCACCTTATGGCAGCCTGTTCAATGCGGCCGGAACGGAAAGTACCGATTCCCAGACCGTGCTCGACTTGGGCTATTACGGACGGCTGAATGAGCAGATGAGCCTTTCCGCACGCGTGTATTACGGCAATTATTTCTATACCGGTTTGTATCCCTGGGACCAGCCACCGGTCACCGTCAACAAGGATCAGAGCTGGGCCGAGTGGTGGGGAACGGAGGCCCAACTGAGCGGCGGTTACGAAAACCACAAGCTGGTGCTGGGGGCGGAATACCAGGACAATTTCCGGCAGAACCAGATGAATCAGGATGTCGCGCCCTACTTTCTGTACATGGACGACCGGCGCAGCAGCACGAGAGAGGCGCTGTATGTGCAGGATGAAATCACGCTGCGCGAAAACCTGCTGTTTAACGCCGGACTGCGCTACGACCATTACTCCACGGTGGGCAGCACGGTCAATCCGCGCCTCGCGCTGATCTACAGCCCGCAGGAAAGCACCTCCCTCAAGCTGCTGTACGGTACGGCCTTTCGCGCCCCCAACGCCTTCGAACAGTATTACCACGACGGCAATGTGACATCGAAGGCAAGCCTGAACCTCAAGCCGGAAGAAATCACCAGCTACGAGTTCGTCGCTGAGCATGAGCTGCAGCCCAACTTCCGCCTGACCGCATCCGTCCACCGGAACGAGATCAGCAACCTGATCAATCAGATCACCGACCCTGCGGACGGGCTGCTGGTATTCCAGAACATCGGCCAGGTCAAGACGAAAGGGGCCGAATTCGAGGCGGAGCGCGCCTGGGCCGGCGACACGCGGCTGCGCGCCAGCTATGCCTGGCAGATCACGCGCGACCAGACTACCGGCGCGGAACTGGAGAACTCGCCGCATCACCTGGCGAAGCTGAATTACTCCATGCCGATGCCGGGCGAGGCGCTGCGGGCTGGAGCGGAGTTGCAATTCACCGGCAGCCGCAAAACCCTGGCGGGCAGAAGCACGGGCGGTTATGCAGTTGCCAACCTGACCTTGCTGAGCCAGAAGCTGGCGCAGGGGCTGGAAGTGTCCGCCAGCCTCTACAACCTGTTCGACAAGCGCTATGCCGACCCGGCGCGACCCGAGCATGTTCCCATCGATACCATCCAGCAGAACGGGCGCAATTTCAGGCTCAAGTTGAGTTACCGCTTTTAGCTTCCATGACATCGCTCCTCACAAAATTCGAGCAGATTTTCGTAGGTCGGGTTTCAACCCGACATGTCGGGCTGAAGCCCGACAAGGGTTTGCGCATAAGCCCGACTTGTCGGGTTAAAACCCGACCTACATTGGTTCCGGCTCGCCCGGCTTAGGATCAAATGGACCATATCAAAAAACCAGTCGGGATTCTTTTATGCGGCGCATGGTTTGCGCTGCATTGCGTACATGCCCATGCCGCGCCGCCCACCGAATACGAGGTCAAGGCGGCGTTCATCCACAACATCGCCAGCTTCGTCAAATGGCCTGCCGCGCCTTCCGCCGGAGGCAAGCTGCGGCTGTGCATCCTGGGGAGCAGCCCGTTCACGGAAGCGGCTGGTGTGCTGGCGGGTGAGCAGATCGACGGCCTGGTGTGGGAGGTGCGGCATGTTGATTCCCGTAGCGCCTTGCAGGAGTGCCAGGTGCTGTTTATCGCGGCATCCGAAGGCGGCAATCTCCGCCGTATTCTGCAGGGCGTCGAGGGCCGCGCCGTACTGACGGTGGGCGACAGCGACGGTTATGCCGGACAGGGCGTGGTGGTCAACTTTTATTCCGGGCAGAATAAGGTGCGCTTCGAAATCAACGAGGATGCCGCCCGGCGCGCCGGGCTCAAGATCAGTTCGCAACTGCTGAAACTGGCGCGCATCGTCCGGGATGCGGGAGGGGTAAAGTGAGCCTGTTGACTTCATTCCGGGATGCGCCCATCAAGCGCAAGTTGGTGCTGATCAGCCTGCTGACGTCGGGTCTCGCGCTGCTGTACATTGTCCTCATCCTGGCCGCCAGTAGCTGGGTCGACAGGCGCGCGGATGCGGTGTCCGATTTGACGACCTATGCCCGCATGATCGGCGCGAATGCCACGTCCGCCATACTGTTCGACGATGCTGATGCGGCAACGAAAACGCTGGCGGCGCTGGCGGCGAAACCGGACATCGTTGACGCGGTGATTTACGACAAGGCGGGGAAAATGTTTGCGCGCTACCTTGCCCCGCAACCTGAACAAGGCGGCGCTTCCAAACTGTGCGCTATTTGCCATGAAAGCCATCACCAACATGAAGCAGGCAATCCCACCTTCGGGTCCGGCACCCACCTGTTCGGCACCCACCTGTTCGACACCCATCATCTGGTGTTGTCGGAGCCGATCGGGTTCCAGGGCAAGGCGCTGGGCAGCATCTACCTCGAATTCGACCTGCGGGGCATGTATGCGAGCATCCTGCGTGACGCCGGACTGGTTTTTCTCGTCGCATTAAGCGCGTTCCTGGCCTCCTTGTTCCTGTTCGCAAAACTGCAAAAAACCATCGTTGAGCCCCTCGCGGAACTGAGTGACGGAATGGAGAAGGTATCCGCCGAGCAGGATTATGCGCTGCGGGTGGAGGTGCATGGCAAAGACGAGGTGGGCAGGCTGGCCGATGCTTTCAATGACATGCTGGAGCGCATCCAGCAGCGCGATACCGAGCTGGCGCAGCACCGGGAGCATCTGGAGGAAGAGGTGGCGCAGCGCACCGCCAGCCTGCGGGAAAGCGAAAACCGCTTCAGGAAGCTCTTTGAAAATGCCAACGATGCTATCTTCATCCATACATCGACGGGTGAAATTCTTGACGCCAACCCTCAAGCCGAAAATATGCTGGGCTATACGTTGGCTGTCTTGAAGACCATGCCGATACCTGCCCTGCATCCCCCGGAGGAACTGGAAACAAGCAAAAAGGCGTTTGAGGAAACCATCAGCAAAGGCTCTGCACGTTTTGAATCCCGTTTCCGGCATTCCGGCGGAGGCCTGATCGACGTGGAGATCAGCGCCCGTATTGTGGATAGCGAGAAGGGGATCATCCAGGGGGTCGCCCGGGACATCACCGAGCGCAAGCGGGTGGAAGAGCAAATCCGCAAGCAACAGGAACTCACTACCCAGATTATCGAGACGATACCCATGCGCGTCTTCTGGAAAGACCGCGATTTGCGCTATCTGGGCTGCAACACCCAGTTTGCGAAAGACGCCGGGCAGCACCGCCCTGACGAATTGACAGGTAAAGACGATTTCGATATGGGCTGGAAGGACCAAGCCGAGTTTTATCGTGCTGATGATCGGCAGGTGATGGATTCCAACACCCCCAAACTTTCGTACGATGAGCCGCAGACAACGCCGGAAGGGGGGCTGATATGGTTACGCACATCCAAGGTGCCTTTGCGCAATGAAGTTGATGAGGTTTTTGGCATATTGGGTGTTTACGAAAACATTACCTCATACAAGCAAATGGAACTGAGGTTGCTGGAAAGCGAGGAGCGTTTCCGCAAGGCATTCCAGTACTCGGCCATCGGCATGGCGCTGGTCGGGCTGGACGGGCAGTGGCTCAAGGTCAATGGCGCGCTGTGCCAGATTGTTGGCTACCCGGAGCATGAATTGCTGGGCAGGACTTTTCAGGACATCACCCATCCGGACGACCTCCAGGCCGACCTCGGTTTTGTGGCGCAGTTGCTGTCGGGGGAGATAGACCACTACCAGATGGAAAAGCGCTATCTTCACAAGGACGGCCACGTCGTATGGATACGCCTGAGCGTTTCGCTGATACGGGATGCGCAAGATAAGCCCGTCCATTTTGTTTCCCAGATAGATGACATCACCGAGGACAGGCGGGCGGAAGAGCAAATCCGCCAGATGAACGAAGAACTGGAAGCGAAAGTTCAGGAGCGTACCCGGCAACTGCTGGAGGCGCAGGAAGAACTGGTACGCAAGGAAAAGCTGGCGGTGCTGGGCCAGGTCGCGGGCAGCGTCGGCCACGAGCTGCGCAACCCGCTGGGCGTGATGAGCAACGCCGTGTACTTTCTCCAGACCGTGCTGCCGGATGCGGATGAAACCGTCAAAGAATACCTGGACATCATCAAGAATGAAATTGCCGGTTCCGAGCGCATCGTGTCCGACTTGCTGGACTCGGTGCGCACCAAACCGCCGCACCCGGAAATGGTTGGTGTTGCGGAATTGATCGGGCAGACCTTGCGCAAGCTGACGATACCGCCATCCGTCACCGTGAAGCTGGACATTCCCGCCACACTTCCGCCGTTGCGGGTGGATGGCATGCAAATCGGCCAGGTGTTGCGCAACTTTATCAGCAACGGTGTGGAGGCGATGCCGGAAGGCGGCACGCTGGAAATCCGCGCGGTTGAAAACAAGACGGAAAAAACCATCGCCGTCAGCGTGCGCGACAGCGGCATCGGCATGACGCCGGAGCAGTTGGGCAAGCTGTTCCAGCCGCTGTTCACCACCAAGGCGCGCGGCATCGGGCTGGGGCTGGTGGTGGTGAAGAACCTGACCGAGGCCAACGGCGGCACGGTGCAGGTGGAGAGCGAAGCGGGCAAGGGAACCGTATTTACCGTCACGCTTCCGGCGGCGGATGAAACAGGTGCTTCGATATGAACCGAAATAATTCATTGGACGCAGGTCGGGATAAATCCCGACATGCCTGTCCTTCATCCCCCTCTGTAGGTCGGGCTTCAGCCCGACATGTCGGGTTAAAACCCGACCTACAAAGACGAAGTTTTATGCTATTGGGCTATTTAACATGAACAACATCATGCCGATTCGGCAACGTCACTCAAGCAAACAAGGCTTTCCGCTACGGCTGTTCTCGGCTGCATTTGTGATCAGTATATTGACCTCCGTTTTCAGCGGGTGGCAGTCGTGGCAGATGCAAGAACGCGCTGAAGAAATATCGAAAAAGCATATAGCCCTTACCGAAAATGTCGGGCGCATCATGCTGCTCGACGAGGTGCTGACCATGTCGGCTCGCATGGCCGCTGGAACAGGGGATTTCAGTTACGAAAAAAGATATGACCAGTTCGACCCGCAACTGACGATAGAAATCGACGAGGTAAGAGCCATGCTCCCGCAAGCGGACATAGCACGGTTTGTAAGTGAGACGGATGAGGCGAACCTCGCGCTGGTGAAAATGGAACGGCAGGCTTTCGCGTTGGCGCATCAGGGCAGGCGGCAGGAGGCAACGGCGCTGCTGACAGGCGCTGAATACATGCGCTTGAAAAAAGTTTACGCGGGCGGCATGGAAAAGACCGTTAATGCGGCAAATGGCCTGATTGAAAGAGAGGCCCTGCATCTTCACTCCCTGTCTCTCTGGTTGGCGACCGCAAGCGCTATAGGAGTTTTGGTATTGCTGGCGGCCTGGTTTCTTGCCATCAGGTCTGCGCGCAATTGGGCCGCAGAGCGCATGGAAGCGGAGGATGAGTTACGCAAGGCTCAGGACGAGCTGGTGCGCAATGAAAAGCTGGCATTGCTCGGACAGGTGGCGGACACGGTGGGGCACGAGCTGCGCAACCCGCTGGGCGTGATGAACAATGCGGTGTATTACCTGCAGGCCGTGCTCCCGGATGCGGACGAAACCACCAGGGAATATCTGGGCATCATCAAGGACGAGATCGCGGAGGCGGAGCGCATCGTGTCCGACCTGCTGGATGCGGTGCGCACCAAGCCGCCGCGCCCGGAAACGGTGATGGTCGCGGAGTTGCTCGGGAATGTTTTGCGCAAGTGCGCTGTGCCTCCTTCCATCGCTGCCCGCATGGACATTCCGGCAACGACGCCCGATATCCGGGTTGATCCGGCGCAAATGCACCAGGTGTTCTGGAACCTGATCACCAATGGTGTGGAGGCGATGCCGGAGGGCGGTGCGCTGGAAATCAGGGCGGAGGCAAACCCGGCGGCGCATACGGTGACGGTCAGCATCAGGGATAGCGGCAGCGGCATTGCGCCGGAACAGCAGGCCAGGCTGTTTCAGCCGCTGTTCACCACCAAGGCGCGCCGCGTCGGACTGGGGCTGGTGGTGGTGAAGAACCTGACGCAGGCCAACGGCGGCAGCGTAGGTGTGGAAAGCGGAGTGGGCAAAGGCAGTATGTTTGCCATTACGTTGCCATGCGGCAGCAGTTAGCTCCTCCCCCTTCAAGGTTGGGAGGGGGATGGGGTACAAGCGCAACCCATCCCCTGAGGGAACAACGAGCCATTCGACTAGGCCGCTAAAAGACAGCGGCCAAATCGCTGGTTAACCCCAGCCCTCCCCTTGAAGGGGAGGGAGCTGTGCGTAGAAATCGAAACAGGAGTCCGTAATGAAAATCTTAGTGGTAGACGACGATCATCGTATCGTTAAAACGACTTGCGACATCCTGAAAATAAAGGGCCACGAGCCCATTGCTGCCTACTCGGGCGAGGAAGGCGTGGAGAAGGTCAGGAGTGATACGCCGGATTGCGTGCTGATGGACATCAAGATGCCCGGCATCAGCGGGGTCGAGGCGCTTAAACAGATGAAGGCGATAGTTCCCGCGCTGCCCGTCGTGCTGGTCAGCGCCTATGCGACCGACGAGTTCGTGGCGGAGGCGAAACGTGCCGGCGCTTATGCAGTGCTGAGCAAGCCGCTCAACTTTCCGATGATCCTTTCCTTTCTCTCCCTGCTGCGCAAGGAGGAGAGCGTCCTGGTGGTGGACGACGATCCGAATTTCTGCAAGACGTTGAAAGATATTTTGACCCTGCGGGGCTTCCATGTTGAAACGGAAACCGAGCCACAGAAAGTGTTGGGCCATCTGGAGAAGGGCTACAAGCTCACCGTCATCCTCGACCTCAAGCTGGGTGCGGCGAACGGCGTGGATGTGCTGAAGGAGGTGCGAGCCAAATACCCCAACAAACCGGTGGTGCTGATGACCGGCTACCGCGAAAAAATGGCGGGTTCCATCGAGAAGGGGCACAGGATCGGCGCTTACACCTGTTTGTACAAGCCTTTTGAAACGGATGAATTATTCCGGTTGATCGAGGAAATCCGGATGGGGAAATTACAGAATTTGCTGGTGGCAGCATGAAACAAAAAGCCAGAATCCTGGTTGTTGACGATGACCCAAACCTCAGGAAAACGCTTGCCGACATCCTGAGGATCAAGGGTTATGAAATAGCTGTTGCCGCAAACGGTGCGGAGGCTATCGCGGCGGCGGAGCATGAAACATTCAGCCTGGCGCTGATCGACCTGATACTGCCGGATCTGCCCGGCCTCGAAGTCATGACTCGCATCAAAGCCCTCTCGCCGTTGACCGAGTCAATCATCCTGACCGGGAACGCTTCGATGGATACCGCTATCGAAGCCACCAGGCAGGGGGCGTACTCCTATCTGCTCAAACCCTATCAGATGGACGATCTGCTGCGAAACATCCAGCATGGCGTAGAACGCCAGCAGGCGCAGGAGGAGATACTGCGCCTGGCGTCTTTCCCTCGCTTGACTCCGATCCCGGTGATCGAGGTCAACTCCTCCGGCGAAGTGACCTATGCCAACCCGGCAGCCGAGAATCCATTTCCCGACCTGAATGCGATGGGACTGTCGCACCCATTTTTGAAGGGGTTGCCAGGATTTAACGAGCTTCGGCAAAGCAAGCAACAGGCAGACGTTATTAGCGAAGTCGAGGTTGGGCAGGCAACTTATGAGCTGCATACGCATTACATTCCTGGACTCGATCTCATCCGTATCTATGGGCTGGATATTACCCAACGCAAGCTGGCTGAAAAGGAAATCCACCTGCTCGCCACCACCGACAGCCTCACCGGCATCGCCAACCGCAGGGAATTCGCCACGATCATGGCAGGCGAAGTGGGTCGTGCAAAAAGATATGGCGCGCCGCTGTCGCTGGCGATGTACGACCTCGATTACTTCAAGCGCGTGAACGATACCTTCGGCCACGACGTGGGCGACTATGTGTTGCAGGCCATCACCGCCTTAGTGAAAGAAAATATCCGCACCACGGATGTCGTGGCGCGCTGGGGCGGGGAAGAGTTCATGGTGCTGATGCCGCAAACAGGCCTGCCGGCCGCCAGAAATGCGGCGGACAAGCTGCGCCTGGCCATCGCCGGGCATTGCTTCGATAAGGTAAATAAGCTGACGGTCAGTTTAGGGGTTGTCTCGTTCGAGCCGCAGGATGATTTGAATTCGCTGCTGAAGAGGGTGGACGACGCGCTCTACCGGGCGAAAGAGCATGGGAGAAACTGTGTCGAAACCTTGGCCTGTGAGGTCAATTTAAAATCTGCCTCTGAACCATTCTCAGGCAAGGTTGCGTAGGTGCTCCTCCCCCTTCAAGGGGGCAAGCGAAGCGCGGGGGCAATTGGGGGGGATGGGGTGCGTGAGAAAGCGGATTTATCGACATTCCGACCCCATCCCCACCCTAGCCCTCCCCTTGAAGGGGAGGGGATTTTGCAGCAACTGAAAATTGTTCATAGGCATAATTTAAAATGAAACAGAAAACCAAAATCCTGGTGGTGGACGATGACCCGAATCTCAGGAAGACGCTCGCCGACATCCTGAGAATCAAGGGCTATGAAATAGCTGTCGCCGCAAACGGCGCGGAGGCTATCGCGGCGGCGGAACATGAAACATTCAGTCTGGCGCTGATCGACCTGATGCTGCCGGACATGCACGGCCTCGAGGTCATGAGGCGAATCAAGGCGATTTCGCCGTTGACGGAGGCGATCATCCTGACCGGGAATGCCTCGATGGACACCGCTATCGAGGCTACCAGAAAAGGTGCGTTCTCCTACATCCTCAAGCCCTACCTGATGGATGACTTGTTGTTGAATATCCGGCATGGCATCGAGCGTTATCAGGATCGCGAGGAAATTCTGCACCTGGCGTCTTACCCGCGATTGGATCCCAACCCCATGCTCGAACTCAGCCCGGCTGGAGAAGTCACCTACCTTAATCCATCTGCCGAAAAATGCTTCCCCGACCTGGTTGAGAAGGGGCTGAAGCACCCTTTGCTAAAAGGATTGGAGATTCCGGTCACATCTGCCGCGGGCACCGAACAACAAGAAACCGTGCGTGAAACCGCGCTTGGCGACATCACCTATGAACAGTATATTTATTACGTTGAGGAAAGCAATTTCATCCGCATTCATGTCTTGGATATCAGCGAGCGCAAACGCGCCGAGGTTGAACGTCGCCGCCTGAGCGAGGCGGTAGAGCAATCCTTGGAGGCCATTGTGCTGACGGATACCGAACGGCTCATCATTTACGTCAATCCAGCATTCACGCGGCTTTTCGGCTACTCCGCGCAAGAAGTGATCGGGCAACCCGTCGATCTGCTAACGGTGGAAGACGACTCCTCCCCCACTCCACGCCAGGTAACGGAAGTCGCACTCGCACAGGGCGCCTACAGCGGCGAGACCAGGCGCCGCTGCAAGGACGGCAGGGCCGCTCTGGTGCTGCTCAACGTCGCCATCGTGCGCGATGAGCATAACGAGATTTCCGGCTATGTCGGCACGATGACCGATTTGACCGAGCTCAAGCATGCCGAAATAGAGGCGCAGCAACGCATGGTGGAACTCACCCGGGCCAACGCCGAATTGCGGGAACTCAACGCCAAGCTGGCGCAGGCGCAAAACCAGTTGATGCAATCCGAAAAAATGGCTTCCATCGGCATGCTTGCGGCAGGAGTGGCGCATGAGATCAACAATCCCATGGGCTATATCCAATCCAATCTGGGCGCACTCGAAACCTATATCAAAAAATTCCTTGCCGTACTGGATGCATACGAAAAAGTGGAGCTTTCGATGCCTGATAAAAATGAGCTGTTTGCCGGGCTGGCGGAGCTGAAAAAAGACTGGGAGATTGCTTACCTGAAGCAGGACGTGGTGGCGCTCCTGTCTGAATCCCATGAAGGAGTTGATCGGGTAAAATCAATCGTGGAGAGCCTCAAGGATTTTTCGCGTATCGATATTGAAGAGAAATGGCGCCAAGAGGATATTCATCACGGGCTCGACAGCACTCTTGGCGTGATCTGGAACGAACTCAAGTACAAGTGCGAAGTCGCAAAAGAATACGGCGTGCTGCCACCGGTGGAATGCCTGCTTGCCCAATTGAACCAGGTATTCATGAATTTGCTGGTCAATGCCGCACAGGCGATTGAAACCCATGGCACGATCACTATTCGCACCGGTCATGAAGGCGACAAGGTATGGGTCGAAGTGAGAGATACCGGCAAAGGCATTCCGCCGGAAGACATCCCGCACCTGTTCGATCCGTTCTTCACCACCAAACCGGTGGGCAAAGGCACCGGGCTGGGGCTCTCGGTGTCCTACAGCATCGTGGAAAAGCATCACGGCAAAATCGAAGTACACAGCGAAACGGGCAAAGGATCGACATTTCGGGTCTGGTTGCCGGTGCGGCAACCCGATGTCGAGGAGGCTGCATGAACCGGGAAGCGGCGTCACCTGCAAGCAATCAGGCAACGCTGCTGTTCATCTTATATGGCTATGCAAAGTAGCCTGACACGCCTGCCCTGTCGAAACGGTCGTGTTGAAACCCGGCCTGCAACACCGCTCCGACTGTTAGCATAAGTTACAGGCATACACCACTGCACTAACTTGTGTGACTCCCGGCATCCTGCTTCCAATGACATCAGGCCGAATATATAGGCCTTTCGGCATATATGAATTCCAGAGCATTGGGTGTATGTTGCGGTTCATCGCCCTCCGTGCTTGAACGGGTAAAAAATTGAGCGAGGCCTGATTCATGCTGATAGATTTACCCCCCCCCCCGCGACTACCTTGTAGCAATACCCCTCGCATCGTTTTTGTGCGTGTTTCACGTCGGCGCTGAGTGTCCGGCATCACGCAATAATCAACGCGGAGCGCAATCATGACCATGAAACGAACCGGCAAAAACGCCACGCCATTGCGGCAGGAAGCCGAGGCGCAGCTCGCCCGTGCGCCTGAGACGAAAGTGCAGCCGCAACCCGGCGATGAATTGCTGCACGAACTCCAGGTACATCAGATCGAACTGGAGATGCAGAACGAGACCTTGCGGCAGGCGCAGGTTGAGCTGGAAGAATCGCGCGACCGTTACGTGGATCTCTACGAATTCGCGCCGGTCGGCTATCTCACCCT
Source organism: Gallionella sp. (assembly GCA_030700315.1). Classification (GTDB taxonomy): domain Bacteria; phylum Pseudomonadota; class Gammaproteobacteria; order Burkholderiales; family Gallionellaceae; genus Gallionella. The sequence continues at coordinate 66,336 of JAUYJO010000033.1, read as the reverse complement.
CACCGAGACCGGCATGATCAGCGAGATAAATCTCACCGGTTCCACGCTGCTCAAGGTGGAGCGCAACAAACTGCTGCACCACCGCTTCAGCCATCTCGTTGCCCCGGAACACCGCGACCGCTGGAACCGTCTGTTCGTGGGTGTATTGCAGCGCGACGAGCGGCAGAGTTGCGAGCTTGCGCTGCAACGCGGTGACGGTTCCCCCTTGCACGCCCAACTGGACTGCCTGCGCCTGGCAAAAAATGGCAAGCCGCCCGTGGTGCGCATCACGCTCACCGACATCACGCGCTTGCGTGAATCGGAGGAGAAGTTCAAGGCTATTTTCGACAGCGCCAAGGATGGCATCCTGCTCGCCGGCATGGAGGACAAGAAACTGCTGCTTGGCAATGCCACTGCCAGCCGGATGCTGGGTTACACAGCAGAAGAAATCAGCGAACTCCACGTCATGGACATCCACCCGGAAAACGATTTGCCATACGTCTTGAGCGAGTTCGAAAAGCAAGCGAGTGGAAACAAGGTTGTGGCGGAAAATATCCCGGTCAAGCGCAAGGACGGTAGCGTCTTCCATGCGGAAATCACGACAGCGCAACTCAATATCGGCGGAAAAACCTGGCTGGTTGGATTTTTCAGGGACATCAGCGAGCGCAAGCAGGCGGAAGCCAAACTTGCCGAACAGGTCGAGGATCTGCGCCGCTGGCACGATGCCACGATAGGACGGGAGATGCGCGTCCTCGACCTCAAGCATGAAGTGAACGAACTGCTGGTTCAGGCCGGACAGCCACCGCGCTACCCCAGTGCGGAACCGGATGAGCCGGAATAGGTGACCCAATATGAAAAACAGGAAGTTGTCGGCGCTCTTAAATACCCCTCTGGAGGCAGCGAACCGGTTTCCTCTGCTGCGCCGATTCTCAATCACCAGCCTGGTGGCTATGCTTGTCACCGCCGCCATCCTGGTGTTTCTGTATCGGCAGGATCAATTTGCCGAGCATGAGGAAGTCGCCGCGCAGAATAACGAAAAAACCGCGATGCATCTGATGCTCTTGCTGGATGACCAGATTAACACCCTCGTCGCCACCAGCAATGGGTTCGATACCCGAGCCCTGCGGGCGAACCCGAATATCGGTTTATTCACCGCCGCGCTGGAAAGGGTTCGTGAACACGATATGCTCAAGCTGAAAATATATAACCTGTCGGGCACAGCTATCTACTCGTCTGTCAGGGGCGAAATCGGCGTAACCAGCAAGCACCCGGAGATGCTGGCAAAAGCGCTGTCGGGCAAAGTGGCGCACCGGCTGGACTTCCGTGAAACATTTTCCGGCGCAACCGGCGAGATACATGATGTCTACATTTCCGCGACATATATGCCACTGGCTCAGGAAGGAAAACGTATTGGGGTCATCGAAGTCTATGCGGATGCAACACCGTTTTTTAAGCGCCTCCACGCTACATTGTTTCAAATCTTTCTAATGGTGTTTGGTGTCTTTTCTGCACTGTATGCCGCGCTGTTTTTATTCCTGCTCAGAGCCGATCGCGCCATTGCCGAATGGCAGAAAACCATCACCGATAGCGAGGAAAAATTCCGCAAGATCACCGGGTCGGCGCAGGACGCCATCATCATGATGGGGGCGGACCAGTGCATCTCATTCTGGAACACCGCCGCCGAACGAATTTTTGGTTATACCGCCGCGGAAGCAACAGGGCAGGATCTGCATGCCCTGATTACGCCGACACCGGCGCGCGCTGGTTTCGCACAGGCCTACCCGCATTTTCAGGAGACGGGCGATGGGCCGATCATCGGCAAGGTGCGCGAGCTCACCGCACTGCGCAAAGGCGGCGAAGAGTTTCCGGCTGAATTATCCGTTTCCGCGACGCGATTCGGCGGGCAGTGGCACGCCATCGGCATCGTGCGCGACATCACCGGACGCGTGCAGGCAGAGGCACAAATTCTGGCGACGCAGGCCGAATTGCAGCGGCTGCTCGACGCTGCCAAACAATCGCACCGGGCGACGCTGAGTGTGGTCGAAGACCAAAATCTGGCGCAGGCGGCGTTGCGTCAGCTCAACGACGAACTGGAAAACAAAGTGACGGCGCGCACCGCCGATCTGGATAAAGCCCGGCACGATGCCGAAGCGGCCAACCAGGCCAAGTCGGCCTTTCTCGCCGCGATGAGCCACGAAATCCGCACGCCGATGAACGGCGTGATCGGCATGATCGACGTGCTGCACCAGAGCAGCCTGCGTGGCTACCAGGTGGAGATGGTTGATCTGATCCACGAATCGGCGTATTCCCTGCTGGGCATCATCAACGACATTCTCGACTTCTCCAAGATCGAGGCCGGCAAGCTGGAGATCGAACATGCGCCCACGCGGGTGGCCGACGTGGTGGAAAATGTCTGCGGTATGCTGGATAACATGGCCGGCAAGAAAGGGGTGGAGCTCACGCTGTTCACCGATCCGGCGATCCCCTCGGAAGTCCTGGGCGATACGCTGCGCCTGCGCCAGGTGCTGGTCAATCTCGTCAACAACGCCATCAAGTTTTCCGGCAAGCAGCAGGGCAAGGTATCGGTGCGCGCCGTGTTGGTCGAAAATAGTTCACATCTCGCATTGGAACAGGTGACACTGGAGTTTCGCATTACCGACAACGGCATCGGTATGAATGAAGAGATAGTGTCGGGGCTGTTCACCCCCTTTACCCAGGCCGATATCTCCACCACCCGGCGTTTTGGCGGTACCGGGCTGGGGCTGTCTATCGCCCACCATCTGGTGGAAATGATGGGCGGCAAGATCACAGTAAAAAGCGAACCGGGCAAAGGTTCCACATTTACCGTGCGTTTACCGTTCGAGATAAACCGCCCCCTCCCCAGCCCTCCCCCGCAAGCGGAGGAGGGAGCCGCACCTTTCCCCATTTCACGGGGGAGTGTTGTCGCAGGGCTGTCCTGTCTCGTAGTGGGCGGCGGCGTGTCGGCTCCTTCACCCGCTTGCGGGGGAAGGTTGGGATGGGGGCAAGCAGAAGACACGGAGAGTCTTGCCGGGGATTTGTCCGCCTATCTCGCGCACGATGGGGCGGTGGTCGAGCGGGCACCGAATCTGGCTGCCGCCCGAAAACTGGTCGGCACACTGCCGCCGGGCATGTGGGTGTGGGTCATCGATGCCGACAGCGAGCAGCCCTCGCCTGACGAACTGCGCTCTTTAGCCCGTGCTCACCCTGAACATGAGCCGCGTTTTGTCGTTATTGAGCGCGGGTATCACCGGAAACCGCGTGTGGAGAACGCCGATCTGGTGTTGTTGGATGGCAATGTGCTCACCCGTGGAACTCTGCTGAAGGCGGTGGCCATCGCCGCCGGGCGGGCCTGCATGGAACAGGAAACGCCGCAGCCAGGCAAGAGCGAGGCTGAATTCAGTCCGCCGTCGCGCGACGATGCCCTGCGCCAGGGGCGGCTGATCCTCGTCGCCGAGGACAATGAGACCAACCAGAAGGTGATCCTGCGCCAGCTCGCGTTGCTCGGGTTTGTAGCAGATATCGCCGACAACGGCCGCATCGCACTGGAACGCTGGCTGAGCGGCGATTACGCCATCCTGCTCACCGACCTGCACATGCCGGAGATGGACGGCTATGAACTGACCACTGCTATCCGCGCCGCAGAACAGGGTGTACGGCACATCCCGATCCTGGCCCTGACCGCCAACGCCCTCAAGGGCGAGGCCGATCACTGCCGTGCGATCGGCATGGACGATTATCTGAGCAAGCCGATACAACTCGTGGATCTGAAAGCCATGCTGGAAAAATGGATGCCGGTTGCGGTTGAAGCTGTAGATGAAACGGCTCTGGATCGTTCAGTAGGGGCGCGATTCATCGCGCCCTTATCTGTTCATGTGTCAGAAGAAGGGCGCGATAAATCGCGCCCCTACGAAATTGCACATTTGAATGCGTTGCCCGCCTCAACGCCTATACCCGTGGACGTGAACGTGCTCAAGAAACTGGTGGGCGACGACGAGGAAATCATCCGCGACTGCCTGCTCTACTTCCGCCTCTGCGCGGCCAAAATAGCAGTGGCGTTGCACGCTGCCTGTGCGGCAGGCCAGGCAGCGGTGGCCGGTGCATTGGCGCACAAGCTAAAATCCTCGGCCCGCTCGGTGGGTGCGCTGGCGCTGGGCGAGTTGTGCGCCGGAATGGAGAAGGCGGGCAAGGCTGGCGATACTGAAACACTGGCGGCGCTATTGCCCAGGTTCGAGCAGGAGCTGGCGAGCGTTGAAGGTTTTCTTGATGGATATTGAAATGCGCATTCCGATTCCGTTGTTCTGGCTCATTGTCAGGCTCAAAAATGAGCGGGTAGAAAACTGTCTGTTCGATAATTGTGTGAACCCAATATGAAAAACTGGAAGTTACCGATGCTGCTCAACACACCCCTGAGGTGGGTAATCGCCTTGGGTTTGCTCATTATGGTGATCGAACTTTTGATCATGACAGTAATCAAGGGTGCTCTCAGCCCTATGCACATCCTGGAGGACTACTGGGACTTAATGGATCCCATCCTGCTTATCATAATCATTTCTCCTGTGCTCTATGCCATGGTCTTTCAGAAATTACAGAGCGAGGAACGCTTTCGGCAGATCAACGCCTCCGCTCAGGATGCAATTGTCATCGCCAACGAACAAGGCAGTATTATCGAATGGAACCCCGCTGCACAAAGTATGTTCCAGTACAGCCGAGAGGAGGCGATTGGGCAACAGATGCACCAGCTACTCGCCCCGTCCCGCTACCACGCCGACGCGGCGCGAGGCTTTGCCCACTTTCAAAAAACCGGACAGGGTCCGCTGGTCGGGTCGACCAGGGAGATTGTGGCGATTCGCAAAGACGGCAGCGAATTCCCCGTTGAAATATCCATCTCGGTGCTCAAAGTGAAAGGCCGCTGGCATTCTGTGGGGGTCATACGCGACATCACCGAGCGCAAGCTGGGCGAATTACAAATGATAGAACGCGAGCTGCAATACCGCACTCTGGCCGACTCCGGCCAAGCACTGATTTGGATATCTGACACCAACAAGCTGTGCAATTACTTCAACAAGGTTTGGCTGGAGTTCACCGGGCGCACCTTTGAGCAGGAAATGGGTAACGGCTGGGCAGAGGGTGTCCACCCGGATGATTTGCAGCAATGTCTGGATGGTTTTGTATCGGCTTTTGACCGGCGCGAAAAATTCAGCATGGACTACCGACTGCGCCGTCACGACGGCGAATACCGCTGGATACAGGACGACGGATGCCCGCGCTATGACAACAAAGGTGAATTCATCGGCTATATCGGCTATTGCCTCGATATTACCGAGCGCAAGCAGGCAGAGGCGGTGGTGCTCCAGCTCAACGCAGAGCTGGAAAACAAAGTGGCGGCGCGCACTATTGATCTGGATAAAGCCCGACTTGAGGCCGAGCAAGCCAACCTGGCCAAGTCGTCCTTCCTCGCCAACATGAGCCATGAGATACGCACACCGATGAACGGCGTGATTGGCATGCTCGAAGTGTTGCAGCAGAGCAGCCTCACCGGCCCGCAGGTGGCGATGGCGAATGTCATCCACGACGCGGCGTTTTCACTGCTTACCGTCATCAACGACATTCTCGATTTCTCCAAGATTGAGGCCGGCAGACTCAATATTGAATCCATACCCATGTCTGTCGCCGACGTGGTGGAGGGGACATGCGAAAACCTGAGCCGCATGGCCTTGAATAAAAATGTGGAACTGTCGCTGTTCACCGACCCGGCCATTCCCGCAGAGGTTATGGGCGATGCCGGGCGGTTGCGCCAGATACTGACCAACCTGACCAACAACGCCATCAAGTTCTCCGGCGGGCAGTGTCGGCATGGAAGAGTGTCGGTGCGCGCCCTGTTGGTTGAAAGCACAGCAGAACAAATCCTGCTGGAGTTTCGTATCGCCGATAACGGTATCGGCATGGATGAGGAAACCTTGGCACGTTTGTTTGCGCCATTCACCCAGGCAGACTCTTCCACTACCCGGACTTATGGCGGCACCGGGCTGGGGCTGGTCATCTCGCGCCAGTTGGCAAACATCATGGGCGGTGAAATTACGGTATCGAGTGTGCCAGGCAAAGGCTCTGTCTTCAGCGTGCGCCTGCCCTTCGCGCAGCTACCGGATGTAGGTCGGGCTTCAGCCCGACATGACGAGTTAGTCGGATTAAAATCCGAAGAACATATGGCCGGGCACCCGCCCGACCTACAAAACCACGACCTGGTTGCAGGGCTGCACTGTTTGGTGGTGGGCGGCACGGGAGGAATGGTCGATGATCTCGCCGTCTATCTGGTGCATGGTGGAGCAATCGTCGAGCGGGCAGCGGGCTTGGCGTCTGTCAAGGGATGGATCGCCAGCCGTCCACCCGGCCTGTGCATCGTGGTCATTGACACTGAGGGCGCCAACCCGCCGCTGGATGAACTGCGCGCCGCCGCCCGCGCCCACCCGGAACGAGAAACCCATTTCGTCGTCATCCGGCGCGGGCAACGCCGGGAGCCGCGTTTGGGGGACGCCGATATGGTGTTGGTGGATGGCAATGTGCTTACCCGTAGGAATCTGCTAAAGGCGGTGGCCGTTGCCGCCGGACGGGCCAAACATGCTGAGCTGGAAGACAGGCACCGCGATGCCAACCTGAAACCCTTGTTGTCACGGGAGGAGGCGCGCCGACGGGGCAGCCTGATCCTGGTCGCCGAAGACAACGACATCAACCAGAAAGTCATCCTGCAACAACTCACGCTGCTCGGACAAACCGCAGACATCGCCAACAATGGCCGCGAGGCGCTGGAGCTGTGGCAGAGCGGTGATTACGCTATCTTGCTTGCCGACCTGCACATGCCGGAGATGGATGGCTACGAGCTGACCGCCGCAATCCGCGCCGCCGAAAATGCCGCCAATAAAACCGGGGCCAGTGAAACTGGCAAGCATCGCACGCCGATCATCGCCTTCACCGCCAATGCGCTCAAGGGCGAAGCCGAGCACTGCCTCGCCGTCGGCATGGACGATTACCTGAGCAAGCCGGTGCAACTGGTCACCCTGAAAGCGATGCTGGAAAAATGGCTGCCGGTTGCGGTTGAACCTGTAGATGAAACGGCTCTGGATCGTTCAGTAGGGGCGCGATTCATCGCGCCCCTATCTGTTCATGTGTCAGAAGAAGGGCGCGATAAATCGCGCCCCTACGAAATTGCACATTTGAATGCGTTGCCCGCCTCAACGCCTATACCCGTGGACGTGAACGTGCTCAAGAAACTGGTGGGCAACGATGAAGAAATCATCCGCGACTTCCTGCACGACTTCCGCCTCAGCGCGGCCAAAATAGCAGTGGCGTTGCACGCTGCCTGTGCGGCAGGCCAGGCAGCGGCCGCCGGTGCATTGGCGCACAAACTCAAATCCTCGTCGCGCTCGGTGGGCGCGCTGGCGCTGGGTGAGCTGTGCGCCGAAATGGAACAGGCGGGCAAGGCGGGTGACGTTGAAACATTGGCGGCGCTGTTGCCCAGGTTCGAGCAGGAGCTGGCGAGCGTGGAAGGTTATCTTGACGGCTATTGAAAAACGCGCTCGGCATACAACATGGATACGGCACAATGTGCCTTCTGCGGTTTTTTGATTATTGGGGAAAACAATCATGCAACAGACCAAACAAGCAACTATCCTGGTGGTGGACGATGATGGGTTCAGCCTCAAACTACTGAGTAAAATGCTTGCCCTCGACGGTCACGCGGTGCGGACCGCGGCCAGCGGGGAACAAGCATTTGCCTCGGTGGCGGAACAACTGCCCGATCTTGTTCTGCTCGATGTCATGATGCCCGGCATCGACGGTTTAGAGGTGACGCGACGGTTCAAGGCGGATCCACGCACGCGCCCCATTCCCATCATCCTGGTCACGGCATTGGAGGATGGTGATTCGCGCATCAAGGGGCTGGAGGCGGGAGCGGAGGAATTTCTTTCCAAACCGGTGAATCGCGCCGAATTGCAGATGCGGGTGAAGAACCTGCTCAAGTTGAAGGAATTTGCCGACTACCTTGCCGATCACAACCGCATCCTGGAGGAACAAGTGCAGCAGCGCACCGCCTCGCTGATTGAAAGCGAGAATAAGCTCCGCAGGATCACCGAGTCGGCGCAGGATGCCATCGTCATGGTCGATAATTCCGGGAACATTTCATTCTGGAATGCTGCGGCAGAAAAGATTTTTGGCTATCCGGCGCATGAGGCATTGGGCAAGAACCTGCACCAACTGCTTGTGCCGCCCAAATATCGCGAAGCGTCCCATGAGGGATTCTCCCGTTTCATGCACAGCGGCGAAGGGGCGGTCGTCGGAACTACGCGGGAGCTTGCGGCTTTGCACAAAAACGGCGCAGAGTTTCCGGTTGAACTGTCTCTCAGCGCGGTCAAGATCGACGGGGCCTGGCAAGGCATCGGCATTGTCCGCGATATCACCGAGCGCAAGAAAATGGAGAAACAAGCCGTCGAACATTACGAGCATGTCGCGAACATCAATACCAGTCTGGCGACCGCCAACCAACAGTTGCAACAGGCGCAGAGCCAGTTGCTGCAATCCGAGAAAATGGCGGCCATCGGCAATCTGGCCGCGGGCGTGGCGCACGAGATCAACAACCCGGTCGGCTATGTGAATTCCAACCTGGGCACGCTGGAAAAATATCTGGCCGACATTTTTGCCGTAATGGACAAGTGCGAAACTGCCGTAAAGCTGGATAACGATAACCCGCTGCTGGGTGAGCTGCGCCAGTTCATGCAAAAAATCGACATCGGCTACCTCCGCGAGGACACCAAGGCGCTGGTCGCCGAATCGCATCAGGGCCTGGAACGGGTGAAAAGAATCGTCCTCGACCTGAAAAACTTTTCCCGCGCCGATACTGATGAGCAATGGGTGCAGGCCGATCTGAACCAAGGCATGGAGGCCACGCTGAACGTGGTGTGGAACGAGCTGAAATACAAGTGCGAGGTGGTCAAGGAGTACGGCGTGCTGCCGGAAATTGACTGCCTGCCCTCGCAGCTCGACCAGGTATTTCTGAACCTGCTGGTGAACGCCGCGCAGGCCATCGAGGTGCGCGGCAAGATCACCATCCGCACCGGGCAGGAAGGCGACCGGGTCTGGGTCGAAGTGGGCGATACCGGCAAGGGCATCCCGCCGGAGAATATCCCGCACCTGTTCGAACCGTTCTTCACCACCAAACCGGTGGGCCAGGGAACTGGATTGGGGCTCTCGGTATCTTTCAATATCGTGGCAAAACATCACGGCAAAATCGAAGTGCGCAGCGAAGTGGGCAAAGGCTCGACATTCCGGGTCTGGTTGCCGGTACAGCAGCCCGACATCAAGGAGACTGTATGAGTGTAGGGACAGAATCAAATCCGGCGGCAACTACTGAAAATTTGCCACGGATTCTGGTGGTAGACGACGAGGCTTTCATCCTGAGCGCGCTCAACCGGTTGTTGCGCAAGCGCGGGTTCGAGGTGCTTACCGCCGATTCCGGCAAAGCGGGTTTGGCGATTCTGGAGCGCGAATCCGTCGATGTGGTCGTCAGCGATATGCGTATGCCGGAAATGACCGGGGCGGAATTTCTGGAGCAGACTTTTACACGCTGGCCGGACGTGAAGCGCATCCTGCTGACCGGTTATGCCGATGTGGCTTCGACCATCGCCGCGGTCAACAAGGGGAAAATCTGGCGCTATATCGCCAAGCCCTGGGACGATGAAGACCTGGTCCTCACCGTGCAGCAGGCGACTGCCCACCGCAATCTGATGAACGAGAACGCGCGCCTGCTCGCTCTCATCCAGGATCAAAATGCGCAACTGAAGTCGCTCAACGCCACGCTGGAAGCCAAGGTGGACGAGCGCACCCGGCAGTTGCAACAGACTCTCAAGACGCTGCGGCAAAGCTTCATCAATACCGTGAATGTGTTTTCCAATATGATGGAAATGCGTGGCGACGCCCTCGCCGGCCATTCGCGCCGCGTGGCGGAGCTGGCACGCAAGTTGGCCCAGAAACTGGGCATGGATGAAGCCGGGGTGCAGGAAACTTTTCTTGCCGCCCTGTTGCATGATATCGGCAAACTCGGGCTTCCCGATGAGGCTTTGGAACATCCGTTTCATACGCTGACGCCGGCATTGCGGGACGAGGTGATGAAGCACCCCGCGCGTGGCGAAATGTTGCTGATGCCCATTCAGCAACTTGCCGGCGCCGCGCTATTGATCCGCCATCATCACGAACAATTTGACGGCCATGGTTATCCCGGCGGCATCAGCGGCATGGAGATCCCCCTGGGCGCGCGCATCCTGGCCGCAGTCAATGATTTTGACGCGCTGCAACTGGGCTTGCTGACCGCGCGCAGATTTAACCGGACCGATGCGCTGCATTATCTGGTCGAAAACCGCGGCAAGCGTTATGACCCGAGCGTGGTGGATGCGCTCGGCGCGGTTCTCGCGGAAACCGAGTCGAGCGAGTTTGTGGAAATGCCGTTGCGGCCCGCTTCTTTGCAGCCGGGAATGCGCCTGGCGCGCGATTTGATGCACCACGAAGGCTATCTGCTGCTGGCCAGGGATCGCGTGCTTTCCGCCGCAGAAATCGGCCAACTGGCGCGTATTGAAGCCTCGGACGGCCACCCGTTGACGCTGTATATCGCGCAATGATGTCCGGCAAGTTGACGCAGGACAATTGGCTGCTGCAAATGAGAAAATGCAGGCAGGCTCAGGATGGGTGCATTCGAAAGGGGTGGTATCCCCCCCAAAAAAACCAAACCCCTCCCGGCCTCCCCTTGTCAGGGGAGGTGCTTGGCTCTCCCCCTGACAAGGGGGAGCTGGAGGGGGTTTGGGTTTGTTCCCACTCGCAGCTTGAATGCGTCCACCACTTTTGAACACGCCCGCTCAATATTGACCTGTAATGTCATTATTGATACCATGAACCGATGCCTAAAACCGAAAAAATCCTCGAGCAAATGCGGCGTGAACCGGCCAATGTAAGCTTCGGCGAATTGCAAAAAGTCTGTGAGGCATATTTCGGCAAGCCCCGGCATCACGGTGGCAGCCATTCGATATACCGGACGCCGTGGCAGGGTGATCCGCGTATCAACATTCAGAATGACAAAGGCATGGCCAAGGCTTATCAGGTAAAACAAGTGTTGCTGGCAATCGAACGACTCGGGGTCAAACTATGAACATCAATCATTACACCTATCGTGTTACATGGTCGCAGGAAGATGGGGAGCATGTTGGTTTATGTGCCGAGTTCCCTTCTCTGTCCTGGCTTGCCCCTACACCCGAGAAAGCGCTGGCCGGTATTCGGCGTGTTGCCGGTGAGGTTGTGGCCGACATGCAAGCTGCCGGTGAACCCGCCCCTGAAGCGCTGGCCGAAAAACAATACAGCGGCCGCTTCATGGTTCGCGTCCCTTCGCTCGTGCATCGCGCCCTGGCTACCGAGGCTGCGGAGCAAGGCATAAGCATCAACCGCCTCGTGTCCGCAAAGCTGGCAGCCTGAATCAACCACGCAATACCGTTGCTCATTTTAACTGGGGAGGAAGCATGAACCAGGAAACAACATCACCCGCAGGTAATCCGGCAACGCTGCTGTTTGTCGACGACGAAGCCAATATCCTGTCCGCATTGAAGCGCTTGTTCCGACCGCTGGGCTACAACATCCTGACGGCGGGAAGCGGCGCGGAAGCGCTGGCTCTGCTGGAAAAAGAAAACGTCGATCTGATGATCTGCGACATGCGCATGCCGGGGTTGAGCGGCGCCGAGGTGCTGGAGCAGGCGCGCGCAAAATGGCCGGATGTGGTGCGCATTCTGCTGACCGGATATTCCGATCTCGATTCCACCGTCGCGGCGATCAACCGCGGCGAGATCTACCGCTATATCTCCAAGCCGTGGGACGACAACGAAATCGCGCTGACGGTGCGCGATGCGCTGGAACGCAAATATCTGCTGGACGAGAAACAGCGGCTGGAGGCGTTGACCCGACGCCAGAACGAGGAGTTGGTGGCGCTGAATGCCAGCCTGGAGGATAAAGTACGCCAGCGCACCGGGGAACTGCATGTCGCGCTGGACTCCCTGAAGCGGGCGCACGAGCATTTGCAAAAAGATTATTTCGCCACCATCGAGGTCTTCGCCAACCTGATGGAGCTGCGCAAAGGCACCATGGCCGGGCATTCGCGCCGCGTGGCGCAACTGAGCCGCGATATCGCGCAGCGCATGCACCTGCCCGAAACCGATACCAAAAATATCGAGACGGCGGCGCTGCTGCATAAAATCGGCAAGATCGGCCTGCCGGATCGCCTGCTGGAAAAACCTTACATGGAGTTGTCCTACGCCGAACGCGCCGAATTCGACAAGCATCCGCTGCGCGCCGCTGCGGCGCTGATGGCGCTCGATCCGCTGCTCGATGTTGCCGAATTGATACGCCACCATCGAGAGCACTACAACGGCGTGGGCAACGCTTCCGGCCTGAGCGGCGAAAACCTGCCGCTGGGCGCGCGCATCCTGCTGGTGGCGAGCGATTACGATGCCATGCAACAAGGGCGGATCGGCCCGGAAAAACTATCGCCCGAGCAAGCGCTCGACATGATCGTCGGCGGGCGCGATACGCGCTATGACCCGACCGTGGTGGACGTATTCCGCGAGCTGGTGTCGCACGCCGCCAGCTATGCGCCGGTCGTGTCAGAATTCCTGGTGACCAGCGCCCAATTGCACGAAGGCATGCTGCTCACGCACGACGTGTTAACCCGAGATGGCATGTTGTTGCTGCTGAAGGACACGACGCTGAACGCGGAGCGCATCCGCGAGATTCGCGATTTCGAGCGGACAGCAGGCGAACAACTGCATATCTATACTCACTCGATCTGAACGGGCATGGAAAATATGCCGCCCCTGATAATGAAACCCGCCATGCCCGTTTCCCCCATCCCAACCTTCCCCCGCAAGCGAGGGAAGGGGCGAACGAATCGCTGCGCGATTTTACGTTAAGCTGACATCTTGGACACCTACCGCATCCTGTTGCTGGACGACGACTATTTCATTCTGGCCGCGCTGCGCCGCGAATTGCTGTACAAACCCTACATCGGGCATGTAGGTCTGGAAATCGAAACTTTCACCTCTCCCGTCGCCGCACTGAATCGGGCTCTGGAGCCGGACGGCTATTTTGATGTGGTAATTTCCGACATCCGCATGCCGGAAATGAACGGCATCAACTTTATCAAAGCGTTCGGCAAAATCCACCCGGATGCGGTGAGTATCCTATTGAGCGGCCATGCCGACATGCCGGAGCTGGTGCAAGCGATCAACGAGGCGCATATCAATTTCTTCATCATCAAGCCGTGGAACGAATACGACTTGAAAAAAGCGCTCTGGGAAGCGCTCCGGCAATACGGAATCCGCTATGAAAACCAACAATTGGCCCGTCAATATCTCGAGCGCTTCGGCCAGCGCCACCAGTTCAAGCGCAAGGAAATTTACCGTCTCATGGTCGTGGATGATGACCCGCATATACTCCGTGCGCTGGAGCGCGAGTTGTGCGAATCCGATACCACCCGGGGAGCTTTCGGCCTGTACCGGCTGGAGGTCAATACATTCGGCCATGCCGATGCCGCCTTGCAGGCGGCGCGCGAACAGCAGTTTGATGTGGTGATCAGCGACTACGCCATGCCCGAAATGAACGGCGTCGAGTTCCTGCGGCGCTTAAAGGAGGTTCAGCCCAACATGGTGCGCATGCTGATCAGCGGCACAACCGATGTGGAGGTGTTGATCGCCGCCGTGAACACCGGGGGAGTCAGCTACTTTATCGCCAAGCCCTGGCACGATTACGAATTGCGCGCCGCGATCGATCGCGCCTTGTCGCACCGCGAGATGGAGCTGGAAAACCGTTTTCTCGCCGACCTGCTGTTACTGAAAGAAAAACACTGAACAACTATTCGGGTGCGGTAGTTGCTCCTCCCGGCTGCTGGCAAAGCGGCGACATACCTGATGTTTATGGATAAAGTAATAAAACCGCTGCACCTGAACAGTTGCATGTATTTTTTAAATATTATTTTTTTATAGACAACCGCTACCCGGCGGGGGTAGTATTTTCCTCCGCATCCGCTTTATTGTGAAAACCAAAAAATAAGGAGTTAAATATGGGAACCAAAAAGCGCATTCTTGCTGTCATGTCCGAGTGGGGGTATTGGGGTATCGAGCTGGTCGGCCCGCTCAATAAACTGGTGGCAGCCGGTTATGAATTTGATTTTGTCACCCCCAAGGGGAAACGCTCCCCAGTTCTACCGCCAAGCACCGACCCCAGCTATATGGACCCGCCGTTGGGCGTATGCGTCACCACTCCCGAAGATGCCGAGCTGGTCAAGGCCTTCGAAAAAACCAACCAGCTCGACAAAACGCTGAACCTTTCGGCAATGTTCCCGGAAAGGCCTTACTTCAGCAGCGACAACTTCCTGCGCCAGTTCGAGGCTTATTACGAGCAGCGCCGCCTTGCCCAGGAGAAGGCGGTGGCGGATTACGACGCGATATTGCTGGTCGGCGGCAGCGGCCCGATAGTCGATATCGTCAACAACCAGCGGGTGCATGATCTGGTGCTGGGTTTCCACGCCGCCGGCAGGCCGGTCGGCGCGATTTGTTACGGCGTGGCGACGCTGGTGTTCGCCCGCGACTTCAACGAGCGCAACGCGATTATCGCCGGCAAGCATGTCACCGGCCACTGTATCGAATACGATTACCACGATGGCACGGGTTTCTGCGGCACCAATTTCAACATGGGCCCGCCGCCTTATGTGCTCGAATATATCCTCGCCGACGCGGTTGGGCCAAGCGGCCAATATCACGGCAATTTCGGCAAGCGCACTTCTGTCATAGTCGACTACCCTTTCATCACCGCCAGGTCGCTGCAATGCGCCCATGAATTCGGCGAGCGGTTTGTCGATGTGCTGACCAAGGGGTTGAAACGTTCGGGCTGGTGATACCGCGCTGATGCAGCACTAAACAGGCTTTGCATTGGCCTTGAACCCAGATAATCCATTAGCTCTTGAGGCATTGCAAAATCAATGGGTTGTAGGTCGGGTTTTAACCCGACATGTCGGGCTGAAGCCCGACCTACGGCCTAATGGATTATCCGGGTTGAATGATGTAACAAGAAATCCCCCTCCGCTTCGCTCCACCCCCTTTTTCAAAGGGGGTTGTTTGCCCACCCTGAAAAGGTGAGCCTGCGGGATTTCGAGTTGTTTCATTGTTAACGCAATATATAGCTTTTCAACAAAGGAGATAATATGGCCCGGAGTGGACATTACGCCGTGTTGGAGCAACTCGCAGCGGATGGCGTGGATCATATTTTCGGCAATCCGGGAACAGTCGAACAAGGCTTCCTCGATGCGCTGGGCGATTTCCCCTCTATCCGATACATTCTGACGCTACAGGAATCCGTCGCCATCCTGGCGGCAGATGCCTACGCCCGCGCGACCCAACGGGTAGCGGTGGCACAGATACACAGTTCACCCGGACTCGGCAATGCCATCGGCGCGCTTTATCAGGCGAAGCGCGGCCATAGCCCGATGCTGGTGCTGGGCGGCGATTCCGGGATACGTTACCAGGCGATGGACGCGCAGATGGCCGCCGATCTGGTGGCGATGGCGCGGCCGGTCACCAAATGGTCGACCATGGTGCAGCACCCCTCCTCGCTGCTGCGCGTTCTGCGGCGCGCGATGAAAGTGGCGGTCACGCCGCCGATGGGGCCGGTTTATGTGTGCCTGCCGCAGGACATCCTCGACGAACTGGCGTGCGAGGCGGTTTTTCCGAGTTCTTTTCCTTCTTCCCGCTCCCTGCCGCAGCAGGGCTTGATCGACAGCGCCGCCGACATGCTGACCGGTGCGGCCACGCCGATGATTTATGTCGGCGACGGTGTCGCGTATTCGGGCGCACAGGCCGAACTGGCGCGGGTGGCGGAACTGCTCGGCGCAGAGGTGTGGGGAGTGGATAGCGGCGAGCTCAATCTTCCCTACGGCCATCCGCTGTGGCAGGGCCAAACCGGCCACATGTTCGGCAGCCAAAGCCTGGCGATCACGCGGCGCGGCGATGTCAACCTGGTGGTCGGCACCTACATGCTGCCCGAAGTTTTCCCGGAGCTCGGCGATATTTATGCTGGCGGCGCGCAAACCATCCACATCGACCTCGACCCCGACGCTATCGCCAAAAACCACCAGGTGACGCTGGGGTTGGTAACCGACCCGAAAACTACGCTGGCTGCGCTGGCGGAAGCGCTCGAACCGCGCCTCGCTCCGGCAACGCGGGAACGCTCCGCCAAACGCATGGCGGAGCTGGGCGCGGCGAAAGCACAGCAGCGGCAACGCGAAATCGAGCAGGACAACGCGCGCGGCGACACCCTGCCGCTCACCTTCGCGCGCTTCATGGCGCAATTGGCGCAACGCCTGCCCACCGACACGGTGGTGTTCGACGAGGCGCTGACCAACTCGCCGGCGTTGACGCGCTATTTCCCGCCGAATCGGGTTGGCACATTTTTCCAGACCCGTGGCGGATCGCTCGGCACCGGGCTGGCGGGCGGACTCGGGCTCAAGGCGGCGTTCCCGGATAAAACCGTATTCGCATTTTCCGGCGACGGCGGCGCGATGTATGTGATCCAGGCATTGTGGTCGGCGGTGCGCCACAATCTCGATGTCAAATACGTGATCTGCAACAACCGCTCCTACCGTTTGCTGCAGCTCAACATCCAGCAGTTCTGGAACGAGCAGAAAATCGCCCATCGCCCCTTCCCCATCAGCTTCGACCTGTCTTCTCCGCCCCTGCGTTTCGACGCCATGGCCGAATCCATGGGCGTGAAAGCGATGCGCGTCGAAACCGCCGGGCAGATCATTCCGGCGATAGAGGCAGCACTGGCGCATCGCGGCCCGTTCCTGCTCGATGTCGCTATAGAAGGCGATGTTCATCCCGATCAAATCTCTGTGCATTGCGGGCACTAGAAATAACCAGGAGGAATTACGTCATGCCAGAAAAAACCCCAGAAAAAACCGTAGCCATTCTGATCGAAAGCGACTATTACGAACACGAGGTCTGGTACTACCACTCGCGCTTCGCGGAAAGCGGCGTAAAGGCGCGCTTCGTTTCGCGCCTGTGGGGTCAGGATCACATCACTTTTACCGGGCATGAATACAAGGCGCCGTTCGAGTGTCGCGACAGCTTTGAAACCATCTCCGATGCGGAACTGGACAACCTGGCGGCGGTGATCGTGCCCTCCGGCATCGTGTCCGACCGTCTGCGCTATACCGAAGACTTAGCCAAGATTCCACCCGCCAGCGCCTTTCTGCAACGCGCTTTCCAGCGCCCCCAGGTCATCAAGGGCATCATCTGTCACGGGCTGTGGTTGACCGCGCCGGTTCCAGGGTTGGTAAAGGGACGCAAGTTGACTTGCCACAACAATCTTCACGGTGATGCGCTGGCTTATGGCGCAGAATTCGTCGACCAGGATCTGGTGGAAGATGGCGACTTGATTACCGCGCGCACCGGCAATCACGCGCATTTGCTGGCGCGTGCCATTCTTCAGCGTTTGAACGCCGTATAGGAGATCGCCATGAATGTGGTTGCCGAAGAACGCTTTGTAGCGCATGTTGGCCGTCAGTACCCTCTCGGCGCGACGCCGGATGCCAAGGGAACCAACTTTTCCTTGTTCACCCCCCATGCTGACTGGGTAGAGCTGCTGCTGTTCAACGCCCATGACGATACCGAGCCGATGCATATCGTGAAGCTGGACCCGGGTGTCAACAAGACCTTCCAGTTCTGGCATGTGTATGTGGAAGGCGTCAAGCCCGGCACCCATTACGCCTACCGCGTGCATGGCCCCTACGATCCGGCGCGCGGCCTGCGCTTCGACGAGCAGAAGGTTCTCATCGACCCGTATGCCAAGGGCAATACCAAAACGCTGTGGCGGCGCGGCGATGCCTGCCGTCCCGGGGACAATCTGGCCACCTCGATCCGCAGCGTGGTGATTGACAGCCACAAGCACAAACTCGGTCGCGAGCAGCTCATTCGCCGCCCGATGAACGAGACCATCATTTATGAAATGCATGTGGGCGGCTTCACCCGTTCGCCAAGCTCGGGCGTGAAGCATCCGGGCACGTTCGGCGGGGTGGTGGAAAAAATTCCCTACCTCAAGGAACTGGGCATTACCGCCGTGGAACTGTTGCCGGTGTTCGAGTTCGACGATACCGAAAAACGCAGCGTCGATGGCAAGGAACTGACCAATTACTGGGGTTACAGCACCATGGCGTACTTTGCGCCGCATCCCGGCTATTGCGTCCACCCCGAAACCGGCAACCATGTAGAAGAGTTCAGGCACATGGTGAAAGCCTTGCACGAGGCGGGCATCGAGGTGATTCTGGACGTGGTGTTCAACCATACCGACGAAGGCAACCACGAGGGACCGGTTTACTCGTTCAAGGGCTTTGCCAACAATGCCTATTATTATCTGGTGCCGGACAACCGCGCTTTTTATTACGACTATACCGGTTGCGGCAACACCTTCAACGCCAACCATCCGATCGGCGAAAAATTCATCCTCGACTGCCTGCGCTACTGGATCGAGGTCATGGGGGTCGATGGCTTCCGCTTCGATGAAGGCTCGGTGTTGTCGCGCGGCGAAGACGGCGCACCGCTCAAGCATCCGCCCGTGCTGTGGCAGATCGAACTGGACGAGGTGCTGGTGGATTGCAAGGTGATCGCCGAAGCCTGGGACGCCGCCGGCCTCTACCAGGTGGGGCATTTTCCCGGCGCCCGCTGGGCGGACTGGAACGGAAAATTCCGCGACCATGTGCGCGGCTTCGTGCGCGGCGATGCCGATATGGTCGATGGCGTCTCGCTGGTCGGGAATATCGCCTCGCGCATTTGCGGCAGCCCCGACATCTATCAATGGAACCACCATTTGCCGCTCAACAGCGTGAACTTCGTCGATTGCCATGACGGTTTCACTCTCAACGACCTGGTTTGCTACAACGAAAAACACAACGAAGCCAACGGCGAAGGAAACCGCGATGGCATCAATGAAAACCTGAGTTCCAATTATGGCGTCGAGGGGCCGAGCGACAACACGGAACTGGAAAAACTGCGCGATCGCCAGGTCAAGAATTTTGCCGCTATCCTGCTGCTTTCCCAGGGCGTGCCCATGATGCTGATGGGCGATGAAGTGCGGCGCAGCCAGCGCGGCAACAACAACGCCTACTGCCAGGACAACGAGCTGAGCTGGTTCGACTGGAATCTGGTCGAAAAAAACGCGCACCTGTTCCGCTTCTGGAAATGGATGATCGATTTCCGCAAACGCCACCACGCGGTGCATCGCCCGCGTTATTTCACCGGCCAGACCAATGCGCGCGGCCTGCCGGATATTACCTGGCACGGCACCCGTATCGGGCAACCTGACTGGAGCCCCGGCAGCCGGGTGCTGTCGTTCACCCTGGCGGGTTTTGATGGGGAAGCGGATATCCACGTCATCATGAACATGTACTGGGAGCCGCTGGAATTCGAACTGCCCAAGGTGGCTGGCCGGGAATGGTGCCGTGCCGTCGATACCGCGCTCGACTCCCCTGACGATATTTGCGAACCGGGAAAAGAGAAAGCCGTTTCTGGCGAGACCTATCGGGCACAGGGGCGCTCGGTAGTGGTGATGATTTCAAAATAATCGCATTTATGAAACACCAATCAAAAGGAGAATGATGATGACACCAGGGAAAAAGTTTTACCTCGACCAGCTCGGCTATGTGGGAAAAGGAGACATAGAGGGTCTCCTTAAAAACCATTACCACGAAGATGCCGTGATGGTTACTTTCGACGGGGTAAGAAGCGGGCATGACGAACTCAGGCAATATTACGTCAACACGCTGGCCTCGATGGGAAAGATCACCGGCCTGTCGACAGACTATTTCTGCGAGACCGGAGACTCGATCATTTTCAAGGCAACCATCACTGACGACAAGCGCGGCACGGTTCACGCCGACAATGCCCTGTACTTGAAAGACGGCAAAATATACCGCCATCTGTCCCTGACATTACTGCCCGGCTTCGACTATGAAAAACAGTGCACAAAGTGGAAGGATGAATAAGCTGTAAACGTCGGAAAGAGCAAATGCAAAACGTAAACAATCATAAATGGAGGCATAGATGGCTACATTCGGAGAGCAATTTTTACAGGAGCAGGTTGGGTATCTGACCAGCGGCGATTACGACGGCCTTATGAAAAACCAGTATCACGCCGATGCTGAAATGGTCACGTTCGAATTTACGTGCAAAGGAGCCGATGCCATTAAGAAGTATCTCTCGGTGGATGAACCGGCCAAGGCCGGAAAAATTCTGGGCATGCAGATGCACCATTTTTCCGAGTCCGACGATGTCATCATCTTTGTCTGTTCGATCCAGTCCGAGAAACTGGGAATTTTCGTGGCTCGCGACGCCCTCTTCCTCAAGGACAAAAAAATATTCAGGCACATTGCGCTCACCATCCCGCCTGATAGCGAGATGAAAATATACCAGCAGATGGAAACCGGCAAACTCGCCGTATAAAACCACAGGAGGCAGGAATGGACACCAGAGAGGTCGTAACCAGATATTTCGATAGCGTGAACCGGGGCGATTGGGACGCATGGCTCGCGCTGTTCGACGATAAAGTGGTGATGGACGAACAATTGGCCGGGCACGTCGAGGGTGTGGAAATTCTCCGTGGCGCTGTCGGGGCGCTGAAGAAGGGCTACTCCAAATTCCAGAACACCCCGCTTGAGATCGTGGTCGATGGCGACCGGGCGATGATCGTGTGGCGTATCGATGCCGCCAATGCTGCCGGCGTGCCGATTAGCGCAAAAGGCGCCAATTTCTTCAGGGTCAAAGACGGCAAGATCACCTACATGGCGAACTTCCACGACACGGTTCCGTTCAAGCCATTTACCGAGCAGAAATTGGACTGAGCTGCATCCAGCTTAAACCCAGATAGTTCATTAGCTATTGGGGCATTGAAAATCAATGGGTTGTAGGTCGGGTTTTAACCCGACATGTCGGGCTGAAGCCCGACCTACGCCCCAATGGATTATCTGGGTTAAAAGTGCAATCTGGGAGGATTGAGAATGACCAGCAAGGGAAGCAAAAGAGTTGCGCCAGCCTCGATTATTGCCATGACTCTATCTTTATTGTGTATGCCCGGCGCGCGTGCTGAAGATAAAGCGGTAGACCTGAACTATATCAAGGAACACTACCCTGCGGCTTACGAGCAGATATTCAAAGAGGGAATGGAGGCCGCCAAAAAGTTGCAAGCCCAACCTCAAGCCCAAACTCTGGCCCAGGAAAAACCTGCCGAGGCCAAAACTCCGCCCGCAGCAGCGGAGGCCACCCCCAAGAAAAACGACCTCGGCGACTGGTGGAATAAAAGCTCACTCAGCTATGATCCCCGGCCCTCGGAATGGCTCAACCGTGGCGAGTTCAAGTACAGCTTCATGGGTTACACGGGGAATGCCAGCTCACATGCCAACCTTATCTATGCCAGATGGGATACGCGGAAGGGAAGGTACACCAACTCCCTGGCCTTCACGCTGGACAACAGCAACACGGACATCAACTCCATGAACTACCACTACAAAAAAGACCAGAGGATGTTCGAAGACACGCTCAAGTACGACATCACAGAGAACTTTTATGGGGATGTGGGCTTTATCTGGGAAAAGAACAGCGCCCTGCTCGTCGACCGGCGCTACGCTGTTTATGGCGGGCTCGGCTATAGGCTGCTTACTTTGGATGACCATAAATTAAGCGCCCTGCTGGCCTATGGCTACCTTAACGAAAGATATGCTTCGGATATCCAGACCTGGCTGGGTTTCATGAACAGAAACTTCGATACCCTGTATCTCAACCAGACCTACGACTGGAAGATCAACGAATATATAACCTTTAACGAAAAGTTGATGTGGATACATTCCTTCAACAAGGTCGATCGGCTCCAGCTTGATGCTTCCGGCAATCTCTTCAATGACGGCACACATTACCGCAACCTGATGACAGTCGATGTAGGCCTCAACGCAATGATTACCGACAACATCTCATTCTTTGGCGCCTATCAGATCAAATACGACAACATCCCCTGGGCATGGTTGAAGAAAAGGGACACCATGCTATCCACCGGCCTGAAAATGACGTTTCAATAAAAAATCCAAATACCAACATACCTACCAACCAAGGAGATAAACAATGGAAAATTTCACGCCAGTAATACATAGATACGAAGCGACTGTTTCGAACTTCTTCGTCAACGCATTTTTAGTGGAGACAAAAAACGGGGTGGTGGCTATCGACGCGACGCTCGCCGTTTCTTCAAGCAGAACGCTGCGCTCGATGATCGACGACAAGATTAAAAAGCCCTTGCTGGCTGTCCTGGTGACGCATGGCCACCCGGATCATTTCACCGGCCTCGCGGAACTCACCAAGGGGCTGGACGTGCCGATACTGGCCACACAGGGCGCGATAGATTTTGCCATGTCAGAAGACAAGGAAAAAGAGCCTATCGCCCTGCAAATATTCGGCGACGAGTTCCCCAAAAAGAGGATATTCCCCAACAAGGTGGTCAAAGGCGGAGAAACCCATACTTTTGACGGTGTAAATTTCCTGCTTACCGACTATGGCCCCGGCGAGTCGGACGACGACACGGCGTGGTCGCTGGACATCGACGGCATCAAACACGTCTTTCTGGGCGACATAATCCATAACCACATGCACTGCTTCTTCAGAGACGGCCACGCCATTGAGTGGCTCAAAAACCTTGACCGCCTCCTTGACCAATACGACCATACGACATCGCTCTATACCTGCCACGGAGACCCCTGCGGCATAGAAATCGTCTACTGGCATCGCGCCTACATACAGGCTTTCATCGGCATACTGAAGTCGATGCTGAAAGGAAAGAGCTCATTGAACGAGGATGAGAAAAACGCGCTCGTCGGGAAAATGCAGTCTTTCCTGCCCAACGATAAAACGCTCTTCCTGCTGACTTACGAAATGGACAAGACGATCGCTCTGTTAAGGAAGAACGGGGTGGTGTAATTCCTGTAACAAAATGGCGGTTTTCTAGTGTTATCCAAACAAGGAAACAATTATGAACAAGTTCATTCTGTCGCTTAAAGGTTTTTGGGCTGTTTTAATTATTCTGTCCCTCGTGGGATGTAACGGTGGCTCGGACAGCCCGGGCACGCGCATTTATTACAGCAAAAGCGCCAATAACGTAATTTATAAAAACGGCGACGTCATGATATACGACGCGGTCGGGGAATATATCCACGCCGACGGCTCGAAGACAGTTATCACGGGAGGCCGCTTAAGCCTTGATGTAATCGACGAGGGTTTAACCAACCCCCTGAACAACAATATCAAGGTAATGACGCTTGTCGAGGCACAGTATTACAACGCTCAGATGATCGACCCGGCAGGCAAGGTGACCCCTGCTACTGTGGTGAGTACGGTTTATCGCTATTACATCCAGGACCCGTTGACTGGCACGATAAATTATCAAGGCGACGGATTGCCAGAGGGCGTAGATGACTCCGGAAACACAATCTACAACAGATACTGGTTCGACACGCCGAAGAACTACGTGCAGTACCAGATGCCGCTCAACATCAACGACACCCGGCAAGTCACCTATCTAAAAAAGACGGTAGATGGCGCGCTCACCCACCAGGGTGTCTTGAATACTGCGGTTAGTGCAAAAGAGAACGTATCGGTGCCCATCGGCACGTTTGAAGCCTCCAAGATGAGTTTCATCGACGTAAATCAGGATCCGGGTATGGAGGGCAGCCTTATCTCTGACAGGGTGCAATACATATATCCCGATATCGGAATAGTGAAGTTCGAATTTAACCCCACAGCCCCAGGAGACACGGGCACGTTTAACCTTTCCCTTTCGTACACCAATATACCAATCTAGGGGCTATACCAATCTAGAGTCGGGACAATATTGCCAATATTACCAAGCTATATTTAAGGAGATTTAAGATGGGACAGACCAATTTCGAGTTTTCCGACACCGTTGCCGGGTATGTAACCAACTTCAGTTTCGATTCCAATATATTTGGAATCCAGACCTCGGATGGCCGTGATTTCAAGATCAGGCTATCTTCTTCGACCTATGCAGAGCTGGTGCATAATCTCGGCGATTCCTATGTGGATTGCACCGGGCAGATGCGCGACATGCTCGCCCGCGGCAGATTCATTTATGCGTATGGCGTGTTCTATCCCGACGACGATGGCGCGCTGGAAGCCGAACACCTGATTTTCGTCGGAAAAGGCGAGAACGAGTTTGTCTTCGAGCAGCAGGATTGGTGGATCAAACAGATCCAGCAACTGGCCAATTTCTACCTCAAGGCGCAGTTTGGCGATGATGAAATCGACTGGTCCAATTACTGCACCATGCTCGATCTCTACGGGCACAAAATGGGCAGCACCCGGCAGGAAACCGACACCATTTCGCGGCTGATCTACGGCTTTGCTTCGGCGTATTTATTGACCGGTGACGAGCGCTGCCTGGAAGCCGCCGAAAAGGGATCGGATTATCTGCGCGAACACTTCCGCGCAGTGGACGCTTCGGAAAATATTTGCTACTGGTATCACGCCGTCGAATTCAGCCAGAACAAAAAGGCCGGGCGCAAAATCCTGGGCTCGAACATGCCGGAAATTGCCGGCATGCGCGGCGGCCAGATGAGAACCGTGCGCGAACGCAAACTGTTCATGTCGGAATTTGGCGACGATTACGACGCCATTCCCGCCTACGAGCAGATTTATGCCCTCGCCGGCCCGACCCAGACTTACCGCATCACCGGAGATGTGCGCATCCGCAAGGATATCGACATGACGCTCAACCTGTTCGACCGCCATTACCGGGATCATGAACAGGGCGGCTATTACTCCCATATCGACCCGATCACCTTCAGCGGGCGCAGCGAATCTCTGGGGCGCAACCGCTCGCGCAAAAACTGGAATTCGGTGGGCGATCATGCCCCGGCCTACCTGATCAACCTGTTGCTGGCCACCGGAGAAAAAACCCATCTGGATATGCTGGTGGACACCGCCAACACCATCACGGAACGCTTCCAGGATTATGACCACAGCGCCTTCGTGCAGGAAAAATTTCACGAAGACTGGAGCTTCGACCAGCAATGGGGCTGGCAGCAGAATCGTGGCGTGGTGGGGCACAACCTCAAAATCGCCTGGAACCTGACGCGGATATACCACGTCAACCCGGATCAACGCTATGTCGATTTCGCCAAAAAAATCGCCGAGCTGATGCCCAAACATGGCGGCGACCCACAACGCGGCGGCTGGTACGACGTGGTGGATCGCGAACTGAAAGAAGGGCAGGCCACCCACCGCTTCGCTTTCCATGACCGCAAGGCGTGGTGGCAACAGGAACAGGGCATTCTCGCGTATATGATCATGGCCGGTTCGCTGAAAGCGCCGGAGTATCTGAAATATGCGCGCGAATCCGCCGCCTTCTATAACGCCTTTTTCCTCGATCATGATGCTGGCGGCGTGTATTTCAACGTGTTCAATAACGGCATGCCCTACCTGCTCGGCACGGAGCGCGACAAGGGCAGCCATTCCATGAGCGGCTACCATTCGTTTGAGCTGTGCTATCTGGCCTCGGTATATACCAACCTGATGATCGCCAAGCAGCCCATGGATTTCCATTTCAAACCCAAGCCGGGCGGCTTCAAGGACAACATTCTGCGGGTTTCGCCCGACATTTTGCCCAAGGGGTCGATCAGGATCGAATCTGTGACAGTCAATGGCGAGGACTACACCGATTTCGACGCCGAAGGCCTGACGGTAAAAATTCCTTCCTCAACCGAAGCGGTAAAAATCAAAGTGCGCATCGTGCCGACACAAGGGTTGGACCACTTCAACTCCACCGTGGCGATCAAGGACAAGACCGCCACCGTTACCCTGACAGGTGACCTGGATGCGAGAGCCATCTCTTTCTTCCGGGCCAATCTGGATAAAGTGATCGCCGCCAACCCCGAGAAACTGGTGATCGATGTCAAGGGCTTGGAGAGCATGACCTCGTGTGCCGCCAGGGCGCTGATTTTTGCCAAACAGAAACTGAACATCGACGATGATGTGGTCATCGTCGGCGCGAACGATGCGGTCAAGACCTTGCTGAACCAGGACGAGTTCGGCGAAAGCGTGGACTTCCTGGACGAGTAAGAAAAAATCAGGCTTTGAACTTCATCTTCATTATTTCGAACACCAATTTTGCCTGGAGAAAATCATGGAATCACAATTGACTGAATCAGAAATCAAGGATCTGGCCGCCCTCTGGTATAAAAAACTGGATGTCCACGCGCCTATGGTCGAAGTTCTCCCATTGCTGGCAGAAGAAAACGTGGAAATGAAATTTCCCGAAGCGACCCTGCATGGCTTGGCGGATTTCGAAGGGTGGTATCAGAGAGTCATCCGCATATTTTTCGACGAAGTTCATCGCCTCAAGGAAGTGACCGTCAAGATAAATGGCGACAGCGCAGATGTGCATGTCGTCGTCGAATGGCAGGCCAGCGTATGGAACCCTCCCGCAGCCAACAGCGCCAGAATCAAGCTGGATGCCGACCAGACCTGGGTTGTAAAAAAATCGCCCCCAACCGGCAAAGCAGTCATTGCCGCCTATATCGTGAATTCGCTGAATTATCATGAGGGCTCGGCCAGGCTTTGACCGCAAAAACATTGGGGAGACAGAAATCACAAACGTACCGTTTGGTCATGAACCTCACGATGAGGTAGGTCGGGATTCATCCCGACGGGGTTGGGTTATGCGGCGCTCTGTCGGGATGAATCCCGACCTACGAAACCCGCCCCAGGTTCATAAAAAGTACTTTTACAATTTCTGAACCCCCTTGGGGAATATCGCAGAGGCCAAGACAACAACATTCTGAAACACTGCTGTTCATTTTGCCGTGACAGTACAACACCGCTAGAGGCAGCATCGCTAAACAAACCGCAAAAACGAGGAGTTGACCCATGACAACAACCAGCTTTTCCCACATCGGGCTGACGTGCAAAGATCCTGTCGCCATCGAAAGGTTCTATACCAAACATTTTGGCTTCAAGCGTGCCAGGGTCTATGCTCCCGGCCCGGATCAGGTAGTCGCCATCAGCTCCGGAAATCTGTCCTTCGAACTTTTCAAGGCGACCGAGACATCTCCCCTGCCCCCGCCGGAAAAAAGCGGCTATGAATTTCCCGGCTGGCGTCATATCTGCTTTGCCGTGGACGATCTTGATGCCAAGCTGGCGGAATTGGGAAGTGATGCCAAACCGACCCTGGGCCCCGCAGATATGGGGCAATTTATCCCCGGCATGAAAGTGTGCTGGCTGGCCGACCCTGAAGGCAATATTTTCGAGCTGAACCAGGGATATGTTGATGAAGCCAACCCTCCGCAGCTTGAAAGCTGAATTCTGCCGGTGCTGCTGAAAAAATATGCACTCTTGAGGGTTCGTGCAGATTATGGAACGTCAAATCATCGCAAGGGAAATCGCACGATATTTTTACCTTCACTTGCAAGGTGAACTGGAAAAACCATCGCAATATATTGACCCTATCCGGTTCGATGGAAAAAGTCCCCGGCAGATCAACGAGGAATTGATCCGCCGCCTGCTGGAAGAATTCCCCGACATCCGGCAGGCACCGCCCGCCCCGTTTAATTTCATAGCAAAGTGGAACCAGCTCAATCAGGTTGGTGTCAAGTACAAGACCTTTTCCTTTGAGGCCTACAACATCATATTTCTGGAAAGGATATTGCGGCTCAAGTATTGGGAAAATCCGTATTCCCGCCAAAGATGCCACGACAAGATTTTCGAAATCTACGGCAAATATGACTACCACGCGCGGGAATGGTCGCCCGCAACTTTCTTAAAGTTTGAAAACAACATGCGCGAGGTGCTGCGCGAAATAGTCTATTCCATCGAGGGAATCAATTCCGAAAAGGGCTGGAAGATATTGTTCGCCGAGAGCAACGAGTACCAACTCGCCGTCAACGAATTTTTCGAGAAATTGCTCCACGACGCCTACGACGAATCGGAAAAGTTGCTGGAAAACATCCTGCCGGTGAACGTCGCGCAGCAACTAAAAAAAACCGGCAAAGCCGATCCGGTATATGTCGGATCTGCCACGGTGTTGTTTGCGGATTTTGTCGGGTTCACCCAGATTTCTTCAACCATGTCCCCCAGTGATTTGATCGAGCAACTGGATTGCAGATTCTCCCTGTTCGACCAGATTATCGACAAGTACGGCCTGGAGAAAATCAAGACCATCGGCGATGCCTATATGTGCGCCGGCGGCGTTACCCTTCCGCAACCAGACCATGCCGTCATGGCTACCCGTGCAGCCTTGGAGATGCGCGACGCCATCAAGAATGCTGCCTTCAATCAATGTCTGCCAGGAAATATGGAGTGGAATGAACGTATCGGCCTGCATACCGGCCCGCTGGTGGCGGGAGTGATCGGGAAGAAAAAATTCAGCTACGATGTTTGGGGCGACACCGTCAACACCGCCAGCAGAATGGAATCGGCGAGCGATCCGGGGCGGGTGAATATTTCCCGCGCCACCTATGATCTGGTCAAGGAATACTTCGAATGCGAGCCGCGCGGAAAGCTGGAGGTGAAAGGGAAAGGCTTGGTGGAAATGTATTTCGTGAACGGTCTGAAAGTTGGTTGACGCAGTCGTTTTCAGACGCCGATTTTGGCTTTACTTTGTCAAGAGCACCTAACCAATGGAAAACAAAATTAAAGTAGGCATTACCGGAGCAGGCGGAAATATCGGGACGACATTGGTCAATGGCTTGCGGGACAAATTTGACCTGAAGTTGTTTGACCTGAAACGAATGGATCCGGGCAAATCCGCAAATCCAAAACAAATTGATTTTATTCGACTGGATTTTGCCGAACCCAATCAATTAAAGGGTGTTTTTGCCGGGTTGGATGCTATCATCCATCTTGCTGGCAACCCCAATCCATCTGCCCCTAGAGCAGATACGATACGCAACAACTTCGTCGCCACCAGCTTCGTCTTCGAGGAAGCAAGGAGAGCAGGCATCCAGAAAATTGTTTTCGCCAGCTCAAATTTTTACCATCAAAAGGATATCGCGAGCGCGCTGCGGCACGAAGAAAAGACACTCACCACCCTGAATGCCTGCGCAACCCCCGATTGCCCCTATGCCGAATCCAAAGTATTTGGCGAAAACCTGGGCTTCCATTACGCCAATCTGGGCATCTCCTTTGTTGCGCTACGTATCGGTTGGAGCGTGCCGGTAGATACGCCTGTCCCTTACGATAGCGCCTATATGCGCGCCATGTTTTGCAGTAAACGGGATTTGGTGCAAGCTTTCGACAAATCCCTGGAATCGGAAGAAAAATTTCTGACCGCATTTGCGATCAGTGATAATTTTGAAAGCGTGTTCGATTTAACGGAAACAAAAAGAAAATTAGGCTTTTATCCTCAGGATAATTCAGCCGATTATTATTAGCTGTCCATCGGGAATTTCGTCATGTGGCACACATCCACGACACGGGTTCCAAAGAAACTTACGCAATCATCAAGGGGTATGTATGCCATTTTCCGCATGGTTATTAACTCTACCGCAGTGGCTTTCCGCTTTGCTGGTAGTTGGTTTTTTTGTAATGTTCGGCGTTAGCATGGTTCTTGTCGTGCGGCGGCTGATTGGCCACACCGTACTGAAACTCCACAACGATATTTCCGGATTCGTATTTGCCAACCTGGGTGTTATTTACGGGGTGATGCTTGCTTTTGTCGTTATAGATGTATGGGAGGATTATCGCGACGCCGAAGCCATTACTCAACAGGAATCCACGGAAGCGTTCGCGCTTTACAGCGACCTGAATCTTTACCCGAATCAGACGGGGGCCGATAAGGCGCTTGCCGCGCTTCGCGTCTACTCTCTTTCCGTTGTGCGTGACGAGTTTCCGGCCATCAAGGCAATGAATTGGGATTCCAGATTCCAACCGCGTTTATCCACCCATGAAGCCTCCAACCAACTGTGGGCGGCGATAAAGCAGATTGTTCCACGGAACTTGCACGAGCAATCGCTCTACGCCGAGATACTGAAAGACATGAACAGCATGACACAGCTTCGCGTAAAGCGGCGGGTGATAGCACAGAATGATTTGCCGGGGGTGTTGTGGGCCGTGGTCGTTTTGGGTGGGCTGGTCACCGTGGGGTTTACCGCGCTGTTCGGGCATGAGAGCTTGCGCGGCCATATTGTGCTCGCCGGCCTTCTCTCATTTGTGGTGGGCGGTGTGATCTATGTGGTCGTAAGCCTCAACTACCCTTTCATGGGGGACATCTGCATCCGCCCCGACGGATACGAATACCTGATCGAGGAAGCAGGATGGGGCGGAAGTTGACGCAACGCACCTCACCTGGCATGGGGATTTTCACTGCACTCAAAGCTATTTCCGCAGTATGAAATTGCTTACGCCATAATCACACAATCCATCAACCCCATCCCCCTGCTGCTGAATGTGTGAACCGATACAGGCACCTGATCAATCGTGAGCCTTGACTACACCACTCTCGACGCCTTGCGCCGCAGCCACCCAGCCTGGCGCTTGCTGCTGGCCGATCACGCACCGCTGGTGGCGAGCTTTTTAAATCGTGTGTTTGTCCTGCCCAATGTGCGCGGGATGGCGCAGGCGGAGCTGGTTTCAAAACTGGAAGACGAGCTGTTCCACCTGCGTGAGTCACAGGGGATCTCATTTACCAAGCCAGCAGCGGACTATTTGCACGATTGGACGCAGGAATCGCATGGCTGGCTGCGCAAATATTATCCGCCCGGATCGGACGAGGCGCATTTCGACTTGACTCCGTCTACCGAAAAAGCCATCGCCTGGCTGGACAGCCTCACCCAGCGCGCTTTTGTGGGCA
The DNA here is from genome assembly GCA_030700315.1 of Gallionella sp. GTDB lineage: Bacteria > Pseudomonadota > Gammaproteobacteria > Burkholderiales > Gallionellaceae > Gallionella. The sequence goes on along the minus strand of JAUYJO010000033.1, from coordinate 35,370 downwards.
CCGAGTCGCGCCTGATGACGGTGTTCGAGTTGCTCAGGCAAATGGTAGAGGGCAGTGATGCCAATCCCGATGCGCGTATCCGCGAACTGGAAAAGCGCAAGTCGGAGATCGATGCCGAGATCGCGCGCATCCGTGATGGCGAACTCGCCCTGCTCGACGAAACGGCGCTGAAAGACCGCTTCCAGCAGGTGTCTGCCACGGCGCGGGAACTGCTGGCCGATTTCCGTGAAGTGGAGCAGAACTTCCGCACCCTGGATCGCAGCACCCGCGAACGCATCGCCTTATGGGAAGGCGCCAAGGGCGGTTTGCTGGAGTCGATTTTCGGCGAACGCGACGCGATTGCAGACTCCGACCAAGGCAAAAGTTTCCGCGCATTCTGGGACTTTCTGATGTCGCCACAACGCCAGGAGGAGTTATCCGCCTTGCTCAAGGCGGTGTTTGAACTCCAGGCGGTGCGCGCGCTTGAACCGGACGCGCGCCTGAAACGGGTGCATTACGACTGGCTTGAGGCCGGCGAACACACGCAGCGCACGGTGTCCTTGCTGTCGCAGCAATTGCGCCGTTTTCTCGACGATCAGGTGTGGCTGGAAAACCGCCGCATCATGGAGATCATCCACCATATCGAGGCGCATGCATTGGCCTTGCGCGATTACCTGCCCAAAGAGCCGACATTTATGGAAATCGATGATGTCGCGCCCAGCATCGAACTGCCCATGGAACGCCCCCTGTTTTCGGTGCTGGTCAAACCCGTGCTCACCGATCAAATACTGGTTGGCGATGACACTCAGGTTGCGGCAGATGCGCTGTTCGATCATGTGGTGGTGGACAAAGCGCGCCTTGCGGCACAAGTGCGCCATGCCTTGCAGACGCGGCAACAAATTACCCTGGGAGAGTTGCTCGCCGAGTTCCCCATGGAGCATGGCTTGGCGGAACTGGTAACCTACCTCGCTCTGGCCAGCGAGGACAAGAAAGCGTTATTCGATGAGGCCAACTACGATGCGGTGCGTTGGATTGATGGCGGCGGCACGAGCCGGAGCGCCAGCTTGCCCAGGGTGATCTTCAATAGATGAAGTGCCATGTTGTTGCCCAAAAGGAAGACTGATAATAGCCGGACGGTTAAGCCAGCAGCGCCTTGATGTTTCGATGAAACGCAGGTTCCAAGTCTTGCATTTGCCGCGCAATATTGACCTGCATATTAGCACCAGCAACTTCGATCAAATTATCCTCGATTTTGTAGCTTCCTCTTGCTTTGAACCACGGGAGAACTTTAGCAAGATGCCAGATCGCTGAATTGCCATCATGAATGGGCGACGGAAAAATAGACTTATTTCCAATCACCAACTTTCTGATGTTCTGACGACTACAGCCCAATATCTCCGCAATATCCGTCAGCCCAACCAAATCCGGCGTTGCTTCAACCAATCTAGCTTCAGGAATAGCTTTTTTCACATCAGCGATAGCCTTAGCAACCGCCTCCAAGGCAGAAGCCGCTTCTCTTGTAAAATTCAAGGCAACACGACCATGCTGGCCGATTCCAATAACCGCATCATCGCAACCCGCTTCGTATAGCGCGTCAACGAATTTATCCGGATCGGTTTCTGGATCTGGGAGGTCGAATTTAAGTAAAAAATCGAATTCTGTCATGGCTCACTCCTCGTCATTATTGGTTACCTTGTTTCGATGCGCCGTACAGTTATCAACTACCCGGCGAAGTTGTTTTGCGTGATTACCGGGGCTTTTGGGTGTACTCCAAACACTCGTTCTGCAAAACTCTCCGCACCGACATTCCTTGTCGTTGTAAGGACAATACATCTGTCCCCACGCATGAGAGCCGCCTTCAACAACACGCCAACCTTTGCTCCATGCATATTCAATAGCGGCAGCAATTTCTTTTTTCGGATGCGTCATTGATATGCTCGAATTAAAGTCGAAATAATGCTAGGTTATCGCACAGAGGTTGTCAAGCGACAACCCGGCACATTGCTGATCGTAAACGAATCGTAGGGCGGATGAGCGCAGCGTTATCCGCCGTATGCTGGCTTCTCATACAACTTCCATTCGGCGAATAACGGCCTGCGGCCTCATCCGCCCTACATGCTATCGTGCCGCAGATGTAAGGCACTCCATCGTTACAGAGCCGTAATTCCTTAACCAAGTGCCCGCACCTTTGACATAACAATTCCTGGCAGCCCCGGTCAGGCCCCGCCAGTCGTCAAATCACCAAAGCAAGCAAAGCCCCAGTTCGCGATACCCGGAAAGGCTGCCATCCCTGGAGATGAGCACCTGCGATGCGCGTATCGCCTGCCAGACGAGCATCCGGTCGAAAGGGTCTTTATGGGCCTGCCGGGGTAATTGGTGGAAAGACGCCATTTCTTGCGCCGTAGGGCTGATGATGTCGATGCGCATCGCCTCCGCTACAGCAGGCAACTCGTCCGGCAGGCAACCTTCCAGTTCGATTTTCCCCAGGCCGTATTTGAGCGCGATTTCCCCAAACGAGATCGTGCTGACGCTGATCGAATTGTCCGCCGAGCGTATGGCTTGCCTGGCTTTCGCACTCAATTTCGCCGGTGCAAAAGCGGCCCAGAGAAAGGCATGGGTATCGAGCAGGTAATTCACGCGTTCAGCAACTCGTCGTCGCTGATGGCGAAGTCGTCATGAATGACGCAACGCCCCTTGCCTTTCAGCAGCCCCAGCTGGCGATCTGCATCCGGCCGCAGCAGGCTGTAAGGCACAATCGCCGCGACCTTTTCCTTCTTTCGGCCATAGCTGATGGCAATCGGCTCTCCCCCGGCGGCAATCTGATCCAAAACTGCCGAAAATTGCGCCTTCAGTTCGCCCACTGTCATGGTTTTCATAAGTGCCTCGCGCGCATCGATAGGATCAATCAGGCTATCGCCATTTTGACAAGTTGTCAAGGATAAGCCTCTTTCAATATGAGATGAATCTAAAGGGTTTGCGTATTTCCAACATGAAATGAGTCTGAAATTGACTTGCTGGGTCGGTCATTATGCGAGGCATGGTGATCAACATGGAAGAAGCGAAGCTGCAGACCTTGGTGCAGACCAAGGCATTTTTGGGCGGGACATCGGAGGCGGCATTCCGCGTTCCAAAGGCGGGGCGAAATCCGTTTATCGAGCGGATACTCAAACGGTTTGGTTAACGGCATCCTCACATAACGGATTCAAGTGCGGCTGGTGTACGGAAAACTCGCAAGAACGCTGTAGAATTACAAGCTATGCAACAACTCGATATTTTTTCCGACTCGGCATCTGTTCAGCGCGCCAACGACTTGATTGCCGCTCTGGCCGATTTTGAGCATACCGCCGCGCAGTTGGCCTTACGCAATCTGGCGGCAGTCGACCCGCACCATGCGGGCTTGCCAAAATATCGGCTACTGTGCGATTTCGTTAACCGTTGGGCCGACAGTTGCAATGACCCGGACTGGCCTCGCACCCTGTCAGACATTACCGCAGAGGAACAGTTGATCCGCGAGCAAATCATTCCTGCGGCTACTGTTATGGGAAACACGGGTGATGAACTGGTGCGCAAGTGCTGGCTCGTACTGGCCAAAGCATCCGAGAGAATTGCTATTACCCCCGAGCACGCTGACCTTTTCGCAGCCGAACTTTATTTGCGCGCGCGACAATTTTCTGACGCCGTGCGCACCGCCCAACGGGTATCGGGTGCAGACATGCGCCCAGCGGTGCAACGCTGGCTGGGATTGGGGTTTTACGGTTGCGGAAAAACAAAGCCAGCCAGTGAAGCGGCATTGCGCTACGCTTGGTTAGCGCCTCAACTATTCGATGCCTTCGTTGGTGAAATGGGCGATAGCAAACTGGCGCGCGACTGGAGCGAATTTCAGGCTGATCTCGGCGACCTTGATGCGACATGGTTTCCAGCATGGTGCGCACATGAGAAAAAAACCGGCACCGCGACACTGGACAACTTGCCCGCCAGTGACGGGTGCGCGGCGTATCGTCTGGTCATGAATTTGGCCATACGCGAGCGTGGCGGCCTCTGCGACGAAGTCTATGAAGATCGGGCACGCCTGAAACAATTGGACGAAAGCTTCTTCGCTTTTTATATGCAGCGCCGCTCTGATCTGCATGCCAGAATATAACCGGCTGCCCCTCGCCGCGCTCCCTCCCCGCAAGGGAAAAGGAGAAAAACTGCCGTATCCGAATAGTGGCAAGCGACGATAACAATCGGCCAGAAGTAGAGGAAGTAAATGCACAACACCGAAGTCGAAGGCCAGGCGTTTTCGCGCGTATTGATCGCCTTGATGAAAGGGGTCGTCTATCAGGACGCGGATACGGATATCTGGCAAGCCTTGCTCGGTTTGCAGGCCAGGGCACGCGATTACCTGGCGGTGCTGGGGCTGGAACTGCTGCTGGATGAGGCGGAAGGTTATGCGTGGCTGCGTACCCGTCCCGCGCCCGAGGAGGGCGAGGCGTTGCCCCGCCTGGTAGTAAAGCGCCCGTTATCGTTTCCGGTGAGTTTGTTGCTTGCGCAACTGCGCAAGAAGTTGGCGGAGTTTGATGCCGGTGGCGAGGACGCGCGGCTCATTCTTTCGCGCGACGAAGTGGTGGATATGGTCAGGGTGTTTCTGCCTGCTGGCGTTAACGAGGCGCGCATCGTGGATCAGATCGACACCCATCTGAACAAGATAATCGAGCTGGGTTTTCTGCGCCGTATGCGCGGCCAGACCCATCTGTTCGAAGTGCGCCGCATCCTGAAAGTTTTTGTCGATGCCCAGTGGCTGTCCGAATTCGACCAGCGCCTGGCCACGTATCGCATCAATGTGCTGGGCGCGGGTGAGCAGGCATGAATACCGTGACCATTGAAAACGGGAGGCTGGATTTCTCGGGCCAGGAAACGCGCAGCGGTTTCCGCCTGCATCGCCTGGAGGTATTCAACTGGGGCACGTTCAACGGCAAGGTGCGGATGCTGCAGCCGGGCGGCGACAACGTGCTGCTCACCGGCGACATCGGCTCGGGCAAATCGACCCTGGTGGATGCGGTGACGACCCTGTTGGTGCCGTCCAATCGCATCAGCTACAACAAGGCTGCGGGCGCGGAATCCAGGGAGCGGACACTGCGCTCCTATGTGTTGGGCCACTACAAATCCGAGCGCAGCGAATCGGGGGTTGCCGCCAAGCCGGTCGCCTTGCGCGATCACAACAGCTACTCGGTGATACTCGGGGTATTCCAGAATGAAGGCTTCGGGCTCAGCGTCACCCTGGCGCAGGTGTTTTTCTGGGCGAAAGATGTGCAGGGGCAGCCGGCCCGCTTCTATCTGGTGGCCGACCGGAGCCTGTCCATTGCCACTGACTTCGCCGGATTTGGCACGGATATCGGCGACTTGAAAAAACGTTTGCGCGCCATGCCCGGCGTGGCCTTGTTTGAAACGTTTCCGTCTTATGCGGCCGCTTTCCGCCGCCGTTTTGGTATTGAAAACGATCAGGCGCTGGAGTTGTTCCACCAGACGGTGTCGATGAAATCAGTGGGCAGCCTCACCGATTTTGTGCGCGAACACATGCTGGAATCTTTCGATGTGGAGTCGCGTATCGCGGCGCTCATCCATCATTTCGACGACCTGAACCGCGCCCATGAAGCGGTACTCAAGACCAAGGATCAGGTCGCGCGCCTCTCGCCGCTGGTTGCCGATTGCACGCGCTTTGCCGAACTGGCGGCGCAAATCGACGATGGGCGCAGTTGCCGCGAAGCTCTCAAACCGTATTTCGCTTTGCTCAAAGCCGATCTTCTGGAAAAAAGATTAAGCAACCTGAAGGACGAACAGCAACGCCTCGCCAGCCAGATCGGCGCGTTGACCGAAGCCCGTGGCATACAACAGGGCGAGCGCGACGACCTCAAGCGCGCCATCGCGGAAAACGGCGGAGACCGCATCCAGCGCATCGCGGCTGACATCCATGCAAGGCAACAGGAAAAGACCCGGAAGGTGGCACGCGCGGAGCGTTATGCGGAGCTGGCGCAACGCCTGGAAATTGCCCCCGCGCGCGATGTGGATAGTTTTGTCGGCAACCATCGCCGCCTCACCGCATTGCGCGAAGTCTGCCAGGCGCGCGAAGCAGAACTACAAAACCAGCAAACCGAAGCAGGCGTGGATCTGCGCAGCCTCAAACAGGAACACGATACGATAGAAACCGAACTCGTTTCACTCAGGAAGCGGCGCAGCAATATTCCCGAAGGCGCTTGCGCCATCCGGCGCATGCTTTGCGCGGCGCTCAAAGTGGCGGAAGAAGCCATGCCGTTTGCCGGAGAGCTGATCCAGGTTCGCGCCGAAAACGCGGCGTGGGAAGGCGCTGCCGAGCGGATTCTGCACAACTTCGGTATTTCATTATTGGTTCCGGAACGGCATTACGCCGAGGTGGCCGCCTGGGTGGAGCAAACCCATTTGCAGGGGCGGCTGGTTTATTTTCGGGTGCGTGAATTCAAGGCTGAGGAGCGCCCTTCCCTGCATCCAGATTCGCTGGCGCGCAAACTTGCAGTCAAACCCGATTCGCCTTTTTATGGCTGGCTGGAAAGCGAGCTGGCGCGCCGTTTCGACTATGCGTGTTGCGAGACGCTGGAACAATTCCGCCGCGAGCGCCAGGCGCTTACCCGTGCCGGGCAAATCAAGGCGGGCGCGGATCGCCACGAGAAGGATGATCGCCATCGCCTCGATGACCGCAGCCGCTATGTTCTGGGCTGGAGCAATGAAGGCAAAATCGCGGCTCTGGAACAACAGGCCGTGGGTTTGGAGGGACGCATCCAGTCTCTTGCCGACAGGATCGGCGTGGCGCAGAAAGAGCGCAACGCACTCGCCGAACGCCTGCAACGGATCGCACAGATCGGCGAATGCACCGACTTCAGCGAGCTGGACTGGCAGCCTGCCGCAGTTGCCATCGCCGAGCTGGAGGCCGAAAAGAAAACGCTGGAAGCCGCATCCAATATGCTGCAAACCCTGGGCATCCAACTCAAGTCGCTGGAGAGCAAACTTGAGCAAACCGAGAACGATTTAAGCGAGCGCAACAAGGAATCTGCCCGGAATGAAGAGAAGCGTGAACAGGCCGATTTGTTGCTTGCCGAGTGTCGGGCTACCGTTGCCGCATTCGACGCGGCCCAACGGGAAAAGCGCTTTACACAACTTGGCGAGTTGCGTGCCGAGGCCTTGGGCGAGCATGGCCTGACCGTAGAGTCTTGCGACAACCGCGAGCGCGACCTGCGCGATTGGCTACAGACAAAAATCGATGCGGAAGACGCCAAGCTCAAGCGCCTGCAGGAGAAAATCGTCAGGGCGATGCAGGAATACCGCAACAAATATCCGCTGGAGACCAAAGACGCGGATGCCAGCGTGGCGGCGGCGCATGAATACCGCGCCATGCTGGCGCAACTGCAAGCCGATGATCTGCCGCGTTTCGAGGCGCGCTTCAAAGAATTGCTGAACGAAAATACCATACGCGAAGTCGCCAATTTCCAGTCGCAGTTGGCGCGGGAACGGGAGACGATACGCGAGCGCATCGAACGCATCAATATCTCCCTCGCCCAGATCGATTACAACCCGAACCGCTATATTTTGCTGGAAGCGCAAACCAGCGCGGATAGGGAGATACGCGATTTCCAGCAGGAATTGCGCGCATGTACCGAGGGCGCTTTGACAGGCTCGGATGATGCCCAGTATTCCGAAGCGAAATTTCTGCAAGTGAAGGGCATCATCGAACGCTTTCGCAGTCGCGAAGGGAGTGCGGATCTCGACCGGCGCTGGACGCGCAAAGTCACCGATGTGCGCCAATGGTTCGTGTTTTCGGCCTCCGAGCGCTGGCGCGAAGATGATGCCGAGCATGAACACTACACCGACTCCGGCGGCAAATCCGGCGGACAAAAAGAGAAACTTGCCTATACCGTTCTGGCGGCCAGTCTGGCCTATCAATTCGGTCTGGAATGGGGCGCGGCGCGCTCGCGCAGCTTCCGTTTTGTGGTCATAGATGAGGCTTTCGGGCGGGGCTCGGACGAGTCGGCCCGTTTCGGACTGGAGCTATTCAAGAGGCTCAACCTGCAACTGCTGATCGTCACGCCTTTGCAGAAAATCCACATCATCGAACCCTTCGTGTCCAGCGTCGGCTTTGTCCACAACGAAGAGGGGCGCGAGTCGCAATTGCGCAATCTCACCATCGCCGAGTACCGCGCCGAGCGGGATGCAAGACGGGCATGAGCGCCCATCCATGAGCCCCCTCCCATGAGTGATTGGTCCACGCCTGACGACATCCGCAACCGGGTGCGCCGCGAGTGGGAAAATGGCCGCATCCTGAGCGCAATGCTGGCGGGAGAGCCGGTATTCCCGTTGCGCATTCCCCTGAAGAAGCCGAATACGCAGGCGCTCGCGGAACACTTTGAATTGGCGCGACAATGGATCGCAACGCTGGTTGCGGCATCCAGAGAGCAAACCGGTGCCGGTTATGCGCTGGAGTGGCGCGAGCTCAATCACCGCCAACTGGGACGCAACCGGATACCCGTGGCTGCCATTTTTGAAAGCGAACAGGATGGCCTGGCGCTGATCGGCAAGCAGCGTGATGCGGCCCGATTTCGCGCCCTGACCACAACCATCCTGGGAGCTTATCCTGCGCTTGCTGCATGGCTGACCAAACATCCGCTGACCGCGCTCGGCCATGCCGAAAGCTGGCCACGATTGCTTGCCGTGCTGGACTGGGTGGCACGCCATCCGCGTTCAGGCGTTTACCTTCGTCAGATAGACGCAACCGGAGTTGATACCAAATTCATCGAGCGCCACCGGAGCTTGCTGGGCGAGCTGCTGGATGTCGTGCTCCCGCCCGAATCCGTCAATGCCCAGCACATCGGCGCCGGCGGGTTTGAAATGCGCTATGCCTTCAAGCGCAAACCCGCGCAAATCCGCTTCCGCATTCTCGACCCGAAATTTTTTATTCAGGGTCTGTCCGATCTTACTGTGTCATGCGGCGAATTCGCCCAACTCGTCTTGCCTGTCAAACGGGTCTTCATGACGGAGAATGAAATCAACTTACTCGCCTTCCCGCGCGTGCCGAACAGCCTGGTTTTGTTTGGCTCAGGCTACGGTTTTGAGCATCTCGCCCAAGCCGACTGGTTGCGGCAAAAAGAGATTTTCTACTGGGGCGATATTGACAGCCACGGCTTTGCCATCCTCGACCAGTTACGCAGCCACTTTCCAGCAACTCAATCTCTGTTGATGGATCGCGAAACCTTGCTGGAACACCGCGCATTCTGGGGAAGAGAAGATAGCCCGACAACTCGGGAGTTGATCCGTTTGCATCCCGAAGAAGCGGCGCTCTACGATGATCTGCGTTGCAACCGCCTGGCGCCCTCGTTACGCCTTGAGCAAGAGCGCATCGGTTTCGCCTGGGTAGAAGCCGCCCTGGCAAAGTGCGGGGTTCCGTGAGCCAAAATAATTCATTGCAAGTATCGCATTTCTCAAATTTTTACAAGCTTGAGCGCCCTCTTATGGATAAGCCATAATCCACCCTCACGACAAACTTAAAATCAGAAATATTACCCATGCACATCGATATCGAAAAAGCCATAAAGGAACTGGTTGCCAAAGGCATCAAGCTCCCGCCCCAACCCAAGGTGTTGCTCGAACTTCAGGCAAAACTCACCTCCGACGATTTCAGCATGAAAGATCTGGCCCGCATCATTTCGCACGATCCCGGTGTCACGGCGATGCTGTTCAAAACAGCGCGCTCGCCGGTATTTGGCTGCAACAAACATCTTAATACGCTCGAACAGGTGCTGATGGTGATCGGCGTCAAGCAAACCTGCAATCTGGTGCAAGCCATCGCACTCTCCACCAGCATTTCCGATACAACGCGAAAATCCTTAGACATCTTCTGGACACGTTCACAAGAGGTGGCGCAGCTTGCGGCTCTGATTGCGGCAGACCGTGTTTCGGTGTGCAACATCTTCCCGGATCAGGCTTACATGGCCGGAATTTTTCACGAGTGTGGCGTGCCAGTATTGATGCAGCGATTTCCCGATTACTGCACCAAGCTGCATCTGGACAACACTACCTGCTGGCCTAACCTGGCTGAAGAGGATGCGCTTTTCAATGTTGATCACTGCAGCATCGGCTATTTGGTGGCACACCACTGGAAGCTGCCAGATTTTATTTGCCAGGCCATTCTATACCACCACGAAATGCCGCACGAGGAGCTGGGTGCGGTACGAACCTTGGTGGCCACATTGCAACTGGCGATCCACTTCTATCACCGCGTGACGCGCACCGATCATCAACTCTGGTGGAAAATACGCGAAGAAGTGCTTGCGGAGCTTGGCCTTCAAGCGGATGACGAGCAGGCATACTTTGAAGAAATTACCGAGCAATTCCTGGCCTGAATACTTGAAACAGGGCATCAATGAATTATCCTGAATTCCTCTGTTGAAGCCTATGTGGGTGCGAATTTATTCGCACATCCAACGAGTTATGTGCGAATAAATTCGCACCCACAAAATCCTCTCAATTCCTTGAATTATCTGAGTGTCTTTGGTCAACTGAGGAATCTAGGATTATCCCGGTTGAACACAACTTGAACTGGCTGATGAATGCGTCGTCACGGCAGAAGGCAACAAAGAAAACCTGGTCGCCTGCGTATTTGCCCATGTGAAGGGCGGAAAAATCAGTCGCATCGATATGTGCGGCGATCCTCCCCCCTCAGCAACCATGAGAAGCGGCGAATACCCGGCGTGATGCCGGTTTTGCCTGTCGCTAGACTCTACCGAACGGCTGCCAGACTCGGGCAAAAGCAGATTTAGCCGCCGCTTTTGATAAAAGCCAAGTCATCCATTGCGCCGTGCTTATCGGAATACTGTTCCATGATTTTCAGAATTTGGGGCAATGCCGTCTTGAAAGGTTCGATCAAATCGGGGTCGAAGTGTGTGCCGGCGCAATTTTCTATTTCAAGCACCGCCTCTTCTATAGCCCAAGCCTTTTTGTAAGGGCGATCCGATGTCAGGGCGTCAAAAACATCGGCGATAGCGACAATCCGCGCCAAAAATGGAATTTCCTCGCCCTTGAGTTTTTTTGGGTAACCGCTGCCGTCCCATTTTTCGTGGTGCGCTAACGCGACGCTGTGCGCTGTCTGGAGCAGAGTGCCGGGATGGATGCCGATAATTTCCGCGCCCATTGCCGGATGCATACGCATCACTACCCATTCGGTTTCGTCGAGCTTGCCGGGCTTGAGCATGATGTTGTCGGGGATACCGATCTTGCCGACATCGTGCATTGGCGCGGCGTTAAACAGTATATTCACGGATTCTTCGCCCAAACCGGCGGCTTCGGCGATCAGTCGGGCATAATGGCTCATGCGGATGACATGATTGCCGGTTTCGTTGTCCTTAAATTCGGAAGCACGCCCGAGGCGGCAGATAATATGCCGCCGGGCTTTTTCGAGCTCGGCGGTGCGCTCCTCAACCATGGTCTCCAGATGGCGCGTCTGGTCGTAAAGTGCAAGATGGGTCTTGACGCGCGCCAGCACGATTGCCGGGCTGATCGGCTTGGCGATGTAGTCCACCGCCCCCATTTCCAGCCCTTTCTTCTCGTCCGCCACTTCGCTCATGGCGGTGACAAAAATCACCGGAATACCCTGCGTGCCCGGGTTCTCCTTCAGACTTTTGCATACTTCATATCCGTCCATGCCCGGCATCATGATATCGAGCAGAATGAGATCGGGAGGCGTATTGGAAAAGGCAATTTTCAGCGCCTTCTCGCCATTGATCGCTACCCGTGTGCGGTAATGTGGGTCGAGAACCTCGGTCAACAGATCAATATTTTCGGGCGTATCATCCACGACCAGAATCGTTTGTTTTGTTTGTAATTCGATCATATGTTCCTCTAAGTGATGCAGAAATTGTAAAAGTACCTTTTATGAACCGTGGGTGGGTTTCGTAGGTCGAGATTCATCCCGACAGAGCGCCGCATAACCCAACCCCGTCGGGATGAATCCCGACCTACATCATCGTGAGGTTCATGGCCAAACGGTACGTTTGTGATTTCTGTCTCCCTAAATTAATTCATTGATGCCAATAGTTCATTGATGCCGGATCAGACGCAAAAACGAAACGCCTCATAGAACAACCCCCAAAGCCAGCGCTATTTCGTTCAACTTATCCATCGCCCCTTCAAAATCATATTTGGTGATAAGTTTTTTGAGCTGTTTGGCGGCAGCATCCTGGCCCGCCGCGCCGAGGTTGTCCGCGATGCCGTCCACTATCTTGCCAGCTTTGGAATCATCATCCGCCAGCAGGGCGGCAAGCTGCCGCAACTCGTGGGCGAGCACCACCCTATTCACGTTTTTGCCGGTCGCCGGCGCCTCTTCCGCTGCTTGGGGCGACCCCATCACGGCGACTATCCGCTCCAGCAGGGTAGCCAGCTCCTGCTCCATCGCATCCAAAACCAGCGCCAGGCCATCGGACTCGCCCCGCCGCAACATATCCTCGACCACGCCGGCGCACTCCGCCATTTTGATGGCGCCAATATTTCCCGCCAGCCCTTTTACCGTATGCGCTTCACGGGTGGCGGTGCTGGCGTCGTTGTTCTCGATGGCCGCCTTGATGCGCTTGATGACATCCCCCTCGTTTTCGCTGAAACGGTTGAGCAGCTTGCGTAACAGCTTGACGCTGCCGCCGACGCGCCGCAATGCCTTGTCTGTTTCCAAACCGGCGATATAGGGCACTTCATCGTCTTTCGCCGCTTTCGCAATTTTTAATTCGGCGCTTGATTGGGCGACGGGCGCTTTCGGCCTGATCCAGTATCCCAGGGTGATGAAGAGTTGGTCGACGTCAATCGGTTTGGCGATGTGGTCGTTCATGCCGCATTCGATACACTTTTCTTTGTCCCCCGCCATGGCGTTGGCGGTCATGGCGAGAATCGGGAGATGGGCAAAACGTGTATCTTCGCGAATCTTGCGGGTGGCCTCGAAGCCGTCCATCACCGGCATCTGGCAGTCCATCAGCACGCCGTCGTAATCGGCCCGCGCCACCTTCTCCACCGCCTCGGCGCCATTGTTGGCAACGTCGACCCGGATACCGGCAGCCGTGAGAATTTCCAAGGCCAGCTCCTGGTTGACCGCGTTATCTTCCACCAGCAGCAGATACGCGCCGCGCATGGCTTTTTCTGCGGCGACGCATTCATCCTGCCGCCCTTTTTTGCGCGGGCGCTGCACGGCCTCTTTGCCGAAGGCGTTGAGTATGCTGTCGACCAACGTAGAGGGGCTCACCGGTTTGATCAACACGCCTTCGATTTGCGTGTCATGCGCGCGCTGCATCAAGTCATCGCGCTTGTGGGCCGTTACCATGATGAATGTCTGTGTATCCACCAGCCTGTCATCGGCGCGGATGCGCTGGATGGTTTCGATGCCGTCCATGCCCGGCATCATCCAGTCCATCAGCACCAGACCATAAGGCTTGCCTTCCAGCTGGGCCCGCTCCAGTTCGTCGATCGCTTCCAGGCCGCTGCTCACGGCCGTCGCGTGGAACTTCAGCGACACCAGAATAGATAGCATGATTTCGCGCGCGCTTAAATTGTCGTCCACCACCATCACGCGCAGCCCCGTCGCTTCCTCGATGGTGGTAATGAGATGGCGCTGCTCGGGCTGCAAGCCAAATTTGGCGGTGAAGTGGAAGGTGCTGCCTTTGCCCGGTTCGCTGTCGACACCGATTTCGCCTCCCATCAGCCCCACCATGCTCTTGCTGATGGTCAAGCCTAGGCCGGTGCCGCCGTACTTGCGGGTGGTCGATGCGTCGGCCTGGGAGAAAGCGCTGAACAACCTGCCGCGCTGTTCCCCGGTGAGGCCGATGCCGGTATCGGTAATGTCGAAGCGCAAACGTACCCCGCCCGGCTCATCGGCGATTTTGTGGACGCCCAGCGTGATTTCACCTTTTTCGGTGAACTTGATCGCGTTGTTCACCAGGTTGATGATCACCTGCCCGAGCCGCAACGAATCGCCGACCAGCGCCGTCGGCACATCGGTGCCCACGTCGAACAGCAGCTCCAGCCCTTTGTCCTGCGCCTTGACGACGGAAAGATCGGCCAGGTGTTCCATGACATCTTCCAGATAGAAATCGGCCTGTTCGAGCTCCATTTTGCCCGCTTCGATCTTGGAGGAATCCAGTATGTCGTTGATGATGCCGAGCAGGTTCCGGGCGGCATTCTCCACTTTTTCGATATAGTTGCGCTGCTTGGCGTTCAAGTCGGTCTGCAAGGCCAGATGCGACATGCCGATGATCGCGTTCATCGGCGTGCGGATCTCGTGGCTCATGTTGGCAAGGAAGTCACTTTTTGCGCGACTGGCCTCATCTGCCGTCTCCTTTGCTTTCTGTAACTCGGCCTCCATGCGCTTGCGCATGGCAATTTCCTGCTCCAATTGAAGATTTTTATTTTCGACATGCGCCAGCAGCGCCTCGGTTTTCTCGAACTGCTCGACCACCAGTTTGGTGGTGATATCCGCCGCGTCCCGCGACACGCGAACTTCCTCGAGCAACAGGCGGTTTTCTTCTTCAAGCGCGCTGCGCACGTTGTCGTGCATGGGATCGCGGCGTTCTGTGCCCGCATAGAGCACGGTGTTGCTCAACGAGACGACTGGCATCGGCTTACGGTATTCCATGAATGTATATCTCCATGCAGATATCCGCGTGGGCACAGAAGCGTGCCCACCCTACAAAAACTTGCGCCCTGCCGGACACTCCCGGATTACGCTGCGCTTCCCTTCGACCTTGCTCAGGACAGGCATCCGGGCTACGAAACTTCATGCAGCGTTTGGTCAGAGTAATGTCGTGCGGGTTCATCCCAGATATTTCATTAGCTATTGGGGCATTGCAAAAGCAAGGGGTTGTAGGTCGGGTTTTAACCCGACATGTCGGGCTGAAGCCCGACCTACGCTCAAATGGATTATCTGGGTTCATCTAGCCTCCAGCGCGAGTCGCAAACTGAGGCGTGCCGCATCCAGCACCGCGCCGTCCGATGCGCCCCCTTCGCAGCCGACGAGGCGAATCCGTGGCGGCGGATTGTCGACCACAGCGGGCAGGACGCGCAGCAGAAACGGCAAACCGGCTGCGTGGCCAAAGCTGCCCGTAGACTGGCGCGCGATGAGGTCGCCGTCGATGACGGTGAGCTCGCCCATCGGCGCGAAGCCGCTGACCGCGTCGACGAAGACCACCTGCCTTCCATCTTCGAGATAGCGCAGCAGGTTGAGGCCAGCCAAGCCGCCATCGACGATCTCCACCTCCTCCGGGCGCTCCATGCCCGCCAGCGTGTCGTAGACCCTCGGCCCGAAGTCGTCTTCGCCGATAAAGCGGTTGCCGATGCAGAGGATGCGGGCGGCCATTTTAGTTACTGCGTTTCACGGTATGCACGGCGCATACCAGACAGGGGTCGAAGGAGCGGACGACGTAGCCCGCTTCGACCGGGTTATCCGGATCGGCGATGGGGGTGCCGACCAGCGCTTCTTCCCACGCGCCGCGCGCGCCGCTTGCATCGCGCGGCGAGCCGTTCCAGGCTGTCGGCGTGATGATCTGATAGCGGGCGATCTTGCCGTTTTCAATGCTCACCCAGTGGCCGAGCGCGCCGCGCGCGGCCTGGGTCAGGCCGACGCCACGACCATCTGGCACTTGGCCATCTCCGGCGATAATCGCACCGCCGTGCGTGGCGATGCATTCGCCGAGCCAGGTTTCCATGGCCGTCAGCAGAGTCGCCGGGCGCGTCAGACGAGCGAGTTGCCGGGTCAGCGACGAGACGCCCGGGCCGTTGAGAAAATCCAAAAACAGGGGGCGACGGTCAATCACCGCTTCGGCCAAGGGGCCGGTCTCGACTGCCGAACCGTCATAGCGAGGCGCCTTAATCCAAGAATAGGCGCGGCCTTCGCGCCCTGTCACGTTGGGTTGCGTTTCTCCTATAGACGGATGGAGAGCGCCCAGCGCATTCTTGTAGTACGCATGCGAGACATCCTCGGCAATTTTCTCATGGTCGAAGGCTTCCGCCGCCGCACGGCGCACGACGCCTGCCGACACCAGTTGGCGTGTCTGGTGTAGTGTCTGGGCGTGTACCGCCGTGTCAGACGGCAGATCGAGCGAACCGCAGGACAGGAACGCCTCATTGCCGCGACCGATATTATCGAGCCCGAATTCGCGCCCGAAACGCAGCAGGAAACCCACCTCGCTGTCGCGCTGTGCATCGCTCTCGTCCAGCCAGGTATCCAGCGCGGCGCGGCTGTCCACCGCCAGCCAGCGTTCGATGCTGCACCCGAGAACGCGGCGCTCATACCATTGCCGGTAGCTGCGCACGATCTGCAGGCATTGCAGCAGATGCGCCTGCGATGGCTCGAAGGCGATGCCGCCCGGCACCATGTAGGAAGAATGCGGCCACTGTCCGCCGATCATCGCGACGACTTCGAGTACTTTTTTCGTTTCGCGGATGACGTCGATAAACGAGCTGCCGCCCATCGTGGTGTAGCGTTGCTGCGCCTGCTCGAACAGCGAGTGCTTCTGATGCGCCGGGTTGGCAAAATCGGCCATGAACATCATCACGCTCTGGCGCACGTCGCTTTGCACATGTTCCGCCATCAGCGCGATGTTGCGCAGGCGGATGGCGTTATCCGGCGGCGTAACGCCGGCAATCGCGTCGAGCGCGCGGGCGGCGGCCATCAGATGGGTGGTCGAGCAGATGCCGCAAATGCGCGGCGTCATCACCAGCCCGTCGAGGGCGCCGCGACCGATCAACAGGTTTTCGAAGCCGCGATACAGGATGCCGGCGCTCCAGGCATCGGTGATCACGCCAGCGTCGTGCTCGACGCGAACCTCCAGGTCGCCTTCGACGCGGTTGAGCGGAATGTCGATAATTCTTCTGGTGGAGTTCATGGCGTCCTTCTATTCAGATGCGGGTATCAGATGCTGGCCTGTCAGACTTCGGTAATCCGTTTCTTCAACCGCTCCGGCGCAGCGGCTGCGGCCATGCCCTTGTAAACCATGTAATGGGCGCGACTGACGCCCATCGGCAATGCAATCGGGATGCCCACGATGTTGCGGGTTTCGAAGAACGGATAGGGTGTCGGGAATTCCGGGCTGGTGCAGCCAAAGCACGGCACTCCGGCGCGCGTCTTCGACGAGCGCTGGTTCCACAGCGTTTTGTTGCAGGTACCGCCAACCAGCGGGCCATGGCAGCCCTTGTGAAAGAACAAACAGCCCTTCTGGCCGAAGTCCTCCTCCTCGACGCGGTACTCGTGGTATTCGTTGCGGGTACACCCTTGATGCACCGTCATCCCGTACCAGTCCACCGGACGCTGGAGCTCGTCGAGTTCGACTTTTACACCGGCAGCGAGCGCTTGCAGGACGTTGCCGAGCACATCGTGGTGGCAGGGGCATCCGGCCAGGTTAAACACCGGCAGGCCCGACTTCGAGCAAAAATCCGCCCCCAGCAGGCCACCTTTTTGCGACTTGGTGAATTGCAGGCCGGTTGCCTCGATCTCGCCGTCGGCGCCAAAACCGCCGAAGCTCGCACAGGTGCCAATCGCGACCACAAATTGAGCCTGCCTGGCGAGCGCCGCCACCAAATCCTTGCGCGGTCGCCCGCCGGGTGCATCGAACATGCCGGTGCCGTCCGGGCCGTGTACCACAGCGCCTTCGACCACCAGCACGTCAAGCGGCCTGCCACCGGATTTCAGGTCGTCAAGCAGCGCCTCTTGCCCGGCGGGCGAAAGATTGGACAGCGAGGGATGCCACAACAGCTCAACGCCCAACGACTGCATCAGCGTCGGCACGTCGGGCGTTTCGGTACCGAGCAGCGACATGGTATCGCCGCCGCATCCGCCGCATTGCAACCAATACAAAGAAATCATATTTCTTTCCCCCTCTATTTGGCAAGCTGGCTAATCAGTTGTAGGTCGGGTTTTAACCCGACACGTCGGGCTGAAGCCCGACCTACGCTCAAATGGATTATCCGGGATCAGCAGACATGTCGGGTTAAAACCCGACCTGCAACAACTACGCCACGGCCAGATATACCCCGCACAACGCGATGCCTGCACCAGCCGCATGAATGACGCGTTCGCGCGCTATCCATCGCATGCTCATGCCAGACGCGATGCCGATGGTGTGCAGCAACGCCGTCGCCAGCAGAAAACCCAGTGCATAGCCTATCCCGGAAGCCAGTTCCGGCATTTCGGCAATGTGCGCGTGACCATGCCATAACGCAAACAGCCCGACCATGCCGCTGCTCAGCCAAAGCGGCAGGCGCACCGCTGCGGCGATCAATACGCCCAGCAGCAACACCGACAACACGATGCCCTGCTCGACAAACGGCAGGCCGATGCCCAGCATCGGCAATGCGCCGCCCAGCGCCATCACGCCGACGAAGGTAAGCGGCACTGCCCACACCGAACGCCCGCCCATCTGCGCCGCCCATAATCCCACCGCCAGCATCGCGCAGACGTGATCCAGACCACTGGTTGGATGCGTGAGGCCATGCATAAAACCGCTGACCTCGCCGACACCCACATGAGCATAGGCAAATGATGGCAACAATAAACCTGCCGCAATAAACTGCAACACCCTTTTCAAACTCAATTTACCCATGTCATTCTCCCTGTTAAAAATTTCGCTCAACTACCCAGTTCAAAACGATATGACTCAAACCCGGATTCCACCCTCCCCCCATCCTAACGGGCATGGCAGTAGCCACCCCTGATGATGAAGCGTCGCGCAAGATGGCTCCACCTTTTACCCCAAACCCCCTCCAGCTCCCCCTTATCATGGGGAGAGCCCACCTCCTCCCCTGACAATGGGAGGCCGGGAGGGGTTTGGTGTTCCATTTTGTATTGTTTCACGTTAACTCCATCCTTACAAAATGAAGGGACTGGCGTTGTGACTGCTTTCAAGCATACTACTTCAACCTGAGTAGTTACGTTTCCTTAAAGCTTCGATACGTTCTGGTTGAGATCGTTAGCCAGTCTGTCCACGTCGCCAATCAGTTGGTTGGTGTGCGCCGACGACTCGGCGACCGTTTCCACCTTGCGGGCAATATCGTAACCCGAGCTGGTCTGCTCCTTGGCGGCGTTGGCGATATCTTCCACCGCGTGAACTACCTGGGCGGAGCGTTTCTCGATCTGTTTCAGCGCCTGCTCGACCGTGCGCGACTGCGCCACGCTGCCTTGCGCCTTGCCCGATGCGGACAGGATGTCGGCGGACACATTCCCCACTTGCTCCTTGATGCTGGTCAGGATGGCGCCGATTTCGGTGGCGGATTGAGTGGATTTTTCGGCCAGTTTGCGCACCTCGTCCGCCACCACGGCGAAACCGCGACCGGATTCTCCGGCGCGCGCCGCCTCGATGGAGGCGTTCAACGCCAGCAGGTTGGTCTGTTCGGCAATGCCTTTGATGGTGCTGGCAATGGTCTGGATATGCTCGCTCTGGCTGCCCAGTTCATGCACTTTTTCCGCTGCCTGGCAGACCAGTGATGAAGTTTCTTCCATCGCCGTGATGGTTTCGTTCACCGCGACGCTACCCTGATCGACGGCGGCTACGGTTTCCTGCGTCAGCGTCAGCGCGCTGCCGGCATTCTGAGCGACCTGGTCGATGCTGAGCGAAAGCCGCTCGGTCGCCGCCGACATGCTGGCCGTCGCCGCAGACTGCTCATTCATTAATTTGCGCACTGTGTGGGTCAGCCCGGCCAGTTCACGGGTGATCCGGTTGACCGTTTCCGTGACCTGCTGTTTCTGCGCCTCCATTTTCCCCTTGACGATGGCGTTGTCCTTGAACACCTGCACCGAGCGCGCCATTTCCCCGATCTCGTCGAGCTTGCGCGTGAACGGCACCGCCACATTGGTGTCGCCCTGCGCCAGCACGCTCATCGTGCCGTTGATGGACTTGAGCGGCTGCGCCACGCGGAAGCGGGTGAACCAGAAGGAGAACAGGCCGAACAGGATGAGAAACAGGCAGGCGACGAACATGACACCGCCGACCGTGCCGGACAGCGTCCAGATCGCATCGTCGACGGCATCCGCGCCGTGCTTGCGCTGTTCCTGCAAGGCGAGCTTGATGCGCTTCAGCGCCGCCACCGCCGCGCTGTCATCGACTGTTTTTGCGCCGCCGGAAAGCGCCTGCTCATAAGCTGTCAGCGTTTTTTCCAGGATGGCGAGATCCGCCTTTTCCGTCTCGCCCGGATTGGCCAGCAAAAAAGCCGGTATGCCTTCGCGCACCTTGGCGATGCTCTCCGCCACCGCCTGGCGCGCCGCCGCATCGCCCGCCACCGCCGCAGGCCAGCGTTGCGCGAGGCCGCCGTAACCGAGGTGATCCTGAAAATGTCCGAGCAGGTCGATGCGCCGCGCCAGGCCGGAATCGTAGCTGCGCCAGACATTGCCGATTTCCACCACCGACTTGAACGTCAGCAGCGTCGCGCCCACCCCGGCCAGCAACAGCAGCAGGGTAAAAAAGGTGATCAGATGCGCCACGCGGAACATGCGCACGTTGTCTACGGCGCGGAACATGCCCACGACAAAACGTCCGAGTGCGTTCAAATCCTCGTCTTGCATGGTCAGGTTGCGATTGCTCATTTCCCCCTACCCTTCCGCCGCCCATACGGCCAGTTCGTCCAATCCGATACGGATGGCTTCGTCCATCGCCCCGGCAACCGCCGCTGTCAGGCCGCCGCCCCATTTTTCGATGTCTGCCAGTTGCACGCCCACCAGCGTGACTTTTTCCGGCATTTTTCCGGTCAGTTCCGCCGCCGCCAGCACGTCGGTAAAAGCGGTCTGGTGCAGGCTCATCGGGCGTTGCCCGAAAAACACCGGAATCTGCGCATCGCGCAGCACCACGACCTGCCCCGGTTCGCGCCCGAAATCGACGGCGTCGAACACCAGCAAGCGCCGCGCCGACTGGATCAGCGGCAGCAGATAAAGCCCCTGCGTGCCGCCATCCAGCGCCTCGATGCCGTCGGGAAGCTCGCCCGTCGCCAGTAACCGCGCCACCGCCGCCGGGCCGAAGCCCTCGTCCGCCCACAACACGTTGCCCACGCCCAGCACCAGAGTGCCAGTCTCACTTACCGCTTCCGACTCCAGGCGATCCACTTTCATGGAATTCGATCCGTGCATACATCTTTGCAATTCGCTGCTCTTACTCCCCTCTCCCGCAAGCGGGAGAGGGAATTCATGTACACAGGTTTAACCTCGCCGTTCAATCGCGGAACTGCCTTTCGCCCGAGAGCATGGTGCTAATTACCGTCTGGCGCGACAGGATATCTTCGCGCACGGCGATGTAGATATGCATCATCGCAAACCACACCATCACCCACATGGCCATGCGGTGAATAACGTGCAAATCGAGCGAATTGCCGAACAGCACGGTGATCCAGCCGAACAGGGCGTATTGCCAACTGTCGTGCCCGGTCACTTCGGCGTACATCGCAAAGCCTGTGACGATGATGATCGCGCCGGGAATGACGAACATGAACAGCATGGCGATATTGGCCAGCGGGTTCAGGCCGATATAGCGCACCGGCCCTTTCAGCAGCAGGTTCCACTGAATCTGGCGGATGAAACTCTGCAACCACACCTTGCGCCACACGGCGGGCAGAAAAAGCTGGTGGCTGATGCCGCCCTCGGCGAACACCAGCCACAAACGCATGACGGCGAGCAGCGCGAAAATATAGCCGAACGCCAGATGCAGAAAGCGTATCCAGCCCATCACATACAGCGTGGAGGTATCGCCGATCGCGGAAGGCGGCGGCACGCCGATAAAATAGCCGGTCACCGCCAATATCACCACGCTCAGCGCACTCAGCCAGTGCCAGATGCGTATCCCCGGCCCGTAAATCATCACCGCCGGCAGCAGGCCGGCTTCGGAAACGCGCTGGTAGGCGATGAATTTCGGCATGGCGGCTCCCTACAGGATTTTTGCCTCGGTCAACAATTGTCCATCCGGGCCGATGACGTGGGTGGCGCAGGCCAGACAGGGATCGAAACTGTGGATCACGCGCAGGATTTCCAGCGGTTTTTTCGGGTCGGCCATCGGCACGCCGAGCAGCGATGCCTCGTAGGCGCCGATGTTGCCGGCGGGGTCGCGCGGACTGGCGTTCCAGGTGGTGGGCACCACGCACTGGTAATTGTTGATCTTGCCGTCCTTGATATGCAGCCAATGTCCCAGCGCACCGCGCGGCGCCTCGCTGTAGCCTACGCCCTTGGCCTCGGCAGGCCAGGTATCGGGTTCCCATTTTTCGGTGTTGGCGGTGGACGAGTTGCCGGAACGGATATCGGACTGCAACAGCGCCACCTGTTCCTTGAGTTTTTCCGCCGCCCACAAGCCTTCCAGGCCGCGCGCCGCCGTGCGTCCCAGCGTCGAAAACAACGCGGTCAGCGGCAGGTCGAGTTTTTTCAGCGTGCTGTCGACCAGTTCCTGGACGCGCTTGTCGCCGTTGGCGTAGGCGATCACCATGCGCGCCAGCGGGCCGACTTCCATCGCATGGCCTTTCCAGCGCGGCGCCTTGATGTAGCTGTATTTGTCGTTCTCGTCGATTTCTTCGATGCGCGCGCCGTCCTTGCCGCCGCGCGATTTCGGCCCGAGGCGGAATTCCATGTCGGTCTTGCCGTCCCACGGGTGCAGCCCGGCCTTGTCGTCGGGATAGCGATACCAGGAATGTTCGACAAATTCGCTCACCTGATTGGGGTCTTTCAGGTCCACCTCATGTATCTGTTTGAGGTCGCCGTTGAGGATCACGCCGCGCGGCAGCATGAAGCTGGCGTTCGAGGTGTCGTTCGCGAGCGTGGGGAATTCGCCGTAGGACATCAGGTTCTTGCTCGCCAGCCCGTCGCCCAGCTTGAACCATTCCTTGTAAAACGAGGCGATGGCGAGCAGGTCGGGAATATACACCTGCGAAATAAAATCCAGCGTCTGGTCGGCAATTTTTGCCACCAGATTGAGACGCTCGACATTGATCGCGCCGGTCGCTCCCGCGCCATGCACGTTGATGGCCGAGGGCACGCCGCCCACAATCCACATCGGGTGCGGGTTTTTGCCGCCGAACACCGCCTGTATTTTGACGATCTCGCGCTGGAAATTGAGCGCTTCGATATAGTGCGCCACCGCCATCAGGTTGGCTTCCGGCGGCAGCTTGTAGGCCGGATGCCCCCAGTAGCCGTTGCGGAACGGCCCCAATTGACCTGAGCCGACCAGCCGTTTGATCTTCTGCTGCACGTCGCTGAAATAGCCGGGAGACGAATTCGGCCAGGACGAGATCGACTGCGCCAGTTCCGAGGTGGCCTTGGGCGACGCGGACAGCGCCGACACTACATCCACCCAGTCGAGCGCATGCAAATGATAGAAATGCACCAGATGGTCGTGCGCGAACAGCGCCAGATGCATGATGTTGCGGATGGTGTTGGCGTTCTTCGGAATGGCAATACCCAGCGCATCCTCGACCGCGCGCACCGAGGCCAGCGCGTGGACGCCGGTGCATACGCCGCAGATGCGCTGCACGAAAGCCCAGGCGTCGCGCGGATCGCGCCCTTGCAGGATCGGCTCCAGCCCGCGCCACATGGTGCCGACCGAAACCGCGTTGCGGATGACGTTTTGCGCATCGACGTTGACCTCGATGCGCAGATGCCCCTCGATGCGCGTCACCGGGTCGATCGCGACGCGGCGTCCGGAGTTGTCCAGCGTGAAGCCGTTCGGGGTGACGATCTGGCTCATGAATTATCCTCATCCGCTATGCTGCCGTCAGCTTGCTGTCTACTATTCTGGCCGCCATCCTTGAGGCGCTTGCCGGTCAGCAGGCGTTTGGTCAGCGTCGCCACAGCCTGCACGGCGATGACGCCGCCCAGTGCTGCGGCACCCGCTACCGCCACCTTGTCGGCGTTGGATTCGATGCCCCATTGCTGCATGTCGGGCAAGCGTTCGTAAAACGGCCCTCGGTCGAAATAACCTTCTTCCGAACAGCCGATGCAGCCGTGGCCAGACTTGATCGGGAAACTGGTGCCCTCGTTCCAGCCCATCGAGGCGCAGGCGTTGTAAGTGGTCGGCCCGCGGCAGCCCATCTTGTACAGGCACCAGCCTTGGCGCGCGCCCTCGTCGTCCCACGCCTCGACGAACTGTCCGGCGTCGAAATGGGCGCGGCGGTAACACTTGTCGTGTACGCGCTGGGAATAAAACATCTTGGGGCGAAGCTGGTTATCCAGCTCGGGCAGGCGGTCGTAAAGCAGGATGTAGGAAAGCACCCCGGTCATCACTTCGGCGATGGGCGGGCAGCCGGGTACGTTGACAACCGGCACATGGCTGACCAGCTTGTGTATCGGCGTCGCCTTGGTGGGGTTCGGCTTTGCCGCCTGCACGCAGCCGGAAGAAGCGCAGGTGCCCCAAGAGATGATCGCCTTGGCGTGTTTCGCCACTTCGTCGAACTGCTGGCGGAACGGGCGGCCGCCGACGATGCAGCACATTCCGTCGTTGGCCAGCGGGATGTTGCCCTCCACCGCCAGGATGTACGCCCCCCGGTAATCGCGCACGATTTCTTCGATGATTTGCTCGGCCTGGTCTCCGGCGGCGGCCATGATGAGATCATCGTAGTCCAGCGAAACCATGCTGGTGACGATATCGCTCGCCAGCGGATGGCCGGAACGCAGGAAACTTTCCGAGCAGCAGGTGCATTCGAGACCGTGCAACCATAACACCGGAATGCGCGGCTTGGTCTGCATCGCCTGCGCCATGGCAGCAGCCCCGTTGGCACCCAACCCCAACGTAGTCGCGGTGACGGCGCAAAAACCCAGAAAATCGCGGCGCGAAACGCCACGCTGCATGAAAATATCGTAAAAAGTATCGCGGTGGGACATTGGGGCTGTACTCCCTTAATTTTTTTGTTATTACTACAGCCATCGGTCATCCGGATGATTGTTCATGCCTGGATGCCTTACGAATACAGGATGCTTCGTGGAACAGGAAATTTTTGATTTGATTTACAATCGCTAAACGCGCAACGTAATATTTAGCCTGTTCACGGCCTGCTCGGAGAATAGTATTTTAGTTGGTGGCATTAGGCAAATATTATTACTCCTGCGTTATTGCCCTGTTGCCGCGCATTCCCCCTTTGACAAAAGTAAAACGTGCGCACATAATATGTGTAATAATTTACAATGGAGCCAGCCATGAACATCACTCTTTCCGTAGATGAGCAAGTTGCTCAGCGCGCACGTGACGCGGCCAAGAAAATGGGTAAAAGCCTTAATCAAGTTGTACGCGACCACCTTGAACAACTGGCAGGCAGTGCTCACCGTGGTCAAAAATGGGCACAGTTTGAAGCGCGCTGTTTGCAGTCGCAAGCCCGGTTAAATGGCTGGCACTTCAATCGCGACGAGGCCAACGAACGTTGATCGTATGGCGACCCGCAGCTTCATCGACACCAACATTCTTGTTTACGCCGAGGCAAGCGACGAACCCGCGAAACAGAAAGCCGCGCTTGCACTTCTCAAGCAGCTTTACGAAGACGCGAGTGGCGTACTGTCCACCCAGGTGCTTCAGGAGTATTGCAACGTCGCTCTTAAGAAACTCAAACTTCCGCCCCAATACGTTCGGGCACAACTGGACTTGTACGAACAGTTTGATGTTATTCAGGTGACCCCGGCCATCATCCGTGCAGGGCTCGACTTGCACCAGATTCGCAGTGTCGCGTTTTACGATGCCATCGTGCTCGCCAGCGCACAGACCGCAGGCTGCAGGCTGCTATTCAGCGAAGACATGAATACGGGTGAAACGGTCGATGGTGTCAGGATAATCAATCCATTCGCCAACCCGTGACGCCCTGCTGGAAAAACTTTACGGACGGAGTTGCAAGTGCATGAAATGTCGCTCGCCGATGGCGTGCTCAAAGTGATAGAAGACAGCGCCAAGGCCAACCATTTTTCCAGGGTGAAAACCGTATGGCTGGAAATCGGCACACTGGCGGGGGTGGAAACGGAGGCGATGCGCTTTTGCTTCGACGCGGTGATGAAAGGCACTCTGGCGGATGGCGCACGCTTGGAAATCATCACCCCTGAGGGGCAGGGTTTGTGTCTTTCCTGTGAAAAAACCGTTACGATCCGGCAACGCTACGATCTCTGCCCACTATGTGGCGGCTACCCGGTGGAACCAACCGGCGGGATGGAAATGCGGGTAAAGGAACTGGAAGTCGAATAAGGAGAACAAGGTATGTGCGTCACTTGCGGCTGCAGTCACGGTGAAACGAAAATCGAAGGCGTAACACACGATCATTCCCATGACCATTCACACGATCACAGATATGGCTTCGTGCATAAAAAACCTGGAGGCTCAACGCATACAGACGCCCCGGCCAACCGCCTGGTGCAGGTGGAGCAGGACATCCTTAGCAAAAACAACCAGTACGCCGCAGCCAACCGCAGCCATTTCGCCGCGCATGGTATCTTCGCCCTGAACCTGGTTTCCAGCCCCGGCTCCGGCAAGACCACGCTGCTCACCCGCACCATCGAAGGACTTAAAGGCAAGCATCAAATCGCCGTGATCGAGGGCGACCAGCAGACCAGCCTCGACGCCGAGCGTATCCGCGCCACCGGCGTAGCGGCGATCCAGATCAATACCGGCAAGGGCTGCCATCTCGACGCTCACATGACCGGCCATGCGCTGGAGAAACTTGGCTTGGCGGACAACAGCCTGCTGCTGATCGAAAACGTCGGCAACCTGGTCTGCCCGGCGGCTTTTGACCTGGGCGAAGCGCACAAGGTGGCAATCCTCTCCGTAACCGAAGGCGAAGACAAGCCGCTCAAATACCCCGATATGTTCGCCGCTGCCGATGTGATGCTGCTCAACAAGGTTGACCTGCTGCCCCATCTGAATTTCGACGTGCCGCTGGTCATCGAAAACGCGCGCCGGGTCAACCCGAATATCCATGTCATCCTCACCTCGGCGGTGAGCGGTGAAGGTATAAAAAAATGGCAGGAATGGATCGAGGCTGGCATGAAAAACTGCCTGGTGGAAACACCGGCGAACCCATCCAAATCAGGAGAAATATAAATGTGCCTCGCAATCCCGGCCCGCGTGGCTGAACTGCTCGATGATGGCAGCGCCTTGGTCGATGTGGGCGGCGTGCGCAAAGAAGTCTCGCTCGCGCTGATGGACGGCGTGGCGGTAGGCGATTACGTCATCGTGCATGTCGGCTACGCCCTCAACCGGCTCGACCCGGAAGAGGCGGAAAAGACACTCCAGCTTTTTGCCGAAATCGGTTTACAGGCGAATGAAATGCCGTAAAAAATAGCGCATTGTTGTTGACGGTTGCATTCCAAATTGGCGGTAATTCCATCGGCAGCGCCCAAACCCCTGATGGAACAACTAGCCATTCGACTTGGCTATCCCAGCCGCCCCTTGTCAGTGGAGGAGTTGCACTGACCCTCCCCCTGACAAGGGGGAGTTGGAGGGGGTTTGCTCTTGGGATGTTTCCACTCACCCCTTGCCTCGCAGATGCGGTGCTTACTTGGCTCAGTGCGAACGGTGGATGGGGTTGGGGGTGGTTCGGCGTACCGTTTGGGTTCGCCGCCAGCTTGAAACCTCCCGGCTACGGCATACGCCGCTGTTTTAGCTTGGCGATCATCGCCGGCGGTGGCGAGCAAATGTACTTTGACCTGGGCAACGAAAAAAGGAGACTTCAATGGGGAAAGTGATCGCCGACAGAGAGGGTCCGGTTTTCGGAATCGACTCCAGCGTGGCCATGTTCGAGAAGTTGAAGCACGAATCATCTCGCTTGCAAAAAAGGTGGCACCCCTACGACGCGTTCAATTTTTTAGTGACCGCCTGGCATCTTTTTGAGGATTGGACTAAGAGCGATGACCACAAAGCTTTGTGCCGGATGAAGCGACATAGAAGGCGACTGCCAGACGACATGAATTTCACGTTAGGCATCGTTCGCGACTTGGTCAACGGAAGCAAGCATTTTCAATTGACACCTGATGCGGCAGCAAAACGTCGTGTGGGCGAGGTTCACACGGGAGATGAGGTTGGGTGGTACGAATATTACTACCACGAGGATCTGCCGGGGGTCACGGTTGAGGATCACTGGTACTTCAGCATCCGTGTATTGCATAACCTAATGATGCGATATTTTGAGTGGGTGTTCGATGATTCGACGCCCGTTAAAGACTTTCCGTGCGACCTCCTTGATGCCATTTTGTACTGCAATATAGCGAAACGTCCTGATGGGACTTCTCCAGCGATTTGGCTCCTCGGAATAGATAGCGCATATGACAGGGCGACACAGTGAGACTGCTTTTTTGCCCGTGGCGGTTTTACGTTTTCCGGGTAAAGTGACGCTGGGGTTGGGTCGCGGTTTTAGGGCAATAGGAGACAGACCACGGTTTATCTGAACCAAGGCAGGAATCATGAAGAAGCGCAAAATCTACGTCGAAACGTCCGTCATCAGCTATCTGACGGCACGCCCCAGCAAAACCATTATTGGTGCTGCCCATCAGCAAATCACTCTGGCTTGGTGGGAACTACGCTCGGACTATGAACTTCTTATTTCTCAGTCGGTCTGGCAAGAGTGCGGTGCTGGCGATCCGGTGGCTGCGCAGAAAAGGCTTGCGGCACTTGAGGGGATACCCGTTCTAGCGGTAACGCAAGACATGATTCGCTTGGCAGAATCGCTTATTGCGCAAGCCATCATTCCTGCCAATGCGATTGAGGATGCGCTTCATATTGCTGTTTCGACACTGCATCACGTTGATTTTCTAGTGACCTGGAATTGCCGTCACATTGCCAATCCAGTGATTCAGGAAAAGATTGCCGTGCATCTTGAGCAACTCGGATTGTTCCTTCCGATCATATGCACCCCCGAGGAACTTCTTGGAGGAAGTAACGATGACTGACGAAATCATGATGGAAGTCCATGCCATCAAGGACGCGATTGGTGCCAAGTATGGCAACAATCTGGACGCGCTGTTCAAAGAGATACAACTTGGCGAGGCCAGACTGAAGGCGGCCGGGGTGCAGGTTTTAGCCCCCCCCGCCAATCCAACAAATTTGCCTAACACTGCATTGCAGCGGACTCGCTTCGCTCACCGCTGAATTTGGACGTTGTGCCTCACTCAACCGAGCCATCATGTCCTCACAGAGCAGAAGAGCTATTCCATGACCGCGCGCCCGTAGTCTTCGAGCTTCCTCGCCCAGTTAATGAGCACTGCTGCAAGCTTCCATGCCGATCAAGCACGTATCCAGCTTGGTGAACTACTTCGCCATCTCCGCGCGCTTCAGTTGCTTGCGCACCGCCACTTTGCCGCGCTAATCCACGCCGTGTATCTGGAAAACATTTTTTGCCAAGTCAATGCCAATTGTCGTAATCTTCATTTTTGAATGCCCCTTTCTATGGTTAACGTGAAACAACACAAAATGGAACCCCAAACCCCTCCCAGCCTCCCCTTGTCAGGGGAGGAGATGGGCTCTCCCCCTGACAAGGGGGAGTTGGAGGGGGTTTGGGGTAAAAGGTGGAGCAATCTTGCGAGACGCTTCATCATCAGGGGTGGCTGCTGCCATGCCCGTTAGTGGTAGTAATGCCACCACTACTTTGGCGCTTCGATGTATTAGAAAGTGGGCGTCCATTCCATTACGTTATTTAAATACGCCTATAAAAACGCATCGGATTGATTTTACGATAGAATAGAATGCGTTTCCGCATTCTATTCAATTAAGCCCATACCTTATACCCATGATGAATACCAAAAAACTCCATCTTATCGCCGCAGGACTGGCCGTTTTTTCACCTTTCGCCGCTGCGGCCGAACTGCCCGAGCAGCAATCTCAGCCGGGAAATCTTGTTTATGTTGGCAGCAACGGGCGCATTGCCGTCGGTTATGACACCAAAACCAAACTCCGGGGAGAGGCTTACTGGGTCGTCGCAGAAGACAGCCTTGCCGCGTGGGTTGGCGAGGGATGGGCCAGCGGATCGGCGGGCGGCCTCAAGCTGAACTACCATTGGACGCCCGATGGCGGAATGGAGAATGCGGACAGCCAGAGTGTCCGCAAACTTTTTGCGGCGGTGGACCAGAATAATCAACGTGACCAGAAAGTCACGCTGGGTGGCGGGCTGGAACGTGAAAACCTGTTTTTTGGCGCCTATGTTTCCGCCGCACTCAGCGGTCGGCGCACCATCAGCGACACCACTTCAACCAGCAGTGTAGCGGTTCCAGGCGCCGACCCCGATGGTCGCCAATATACTCAGGACGTTACCACTTCCACCCGGATGCGTCTTTACGAACGGCCTTACGACTACGGCCTGGGGGCACGCTTGGGGCGCTATTTCAACGAATCGTTACTCCGCCTGAGCGGTGGTATGGATTACGAGTGGGGGCGGGATGCCAGCCACCAGACCACACTATCGGTGATGCTGGAAAAATATATCCCCAACTCTCCTCATAGCTTTTCGGTTAACGCCGAGGCCTATCAAAAGTCGGGCGCTTTGGAGCAGAATCGCAACGATCAACGCCTTTATTTCATGTACCGCTATGAACTGGGAGGCAAAAGTTACCGCCCGGAACGTACCGATCGGCTGAGCCAAGTGCCGGCGAACGCCGCACAGCTTGCCGACAAGTCGGGGGGAACAACTGATGGAACAACTCATGGAACGGCAGGTAGCACGACGGGTGGCACAACGGGCGGTGTGACTGCCGGGCAAAACCAAACTCCGGCAAAAACTGAAAAACGCATGGTCAAAACCAGTGCGGCCATGTTTTCTGATGCCTTTTTCGAATTTGACAGCGACAAGCTGACACCCGAATCAAAAATAGCCCTCGACTCTGTGGTCGAAACCATGCGCAAAGCGGCTCATTCCGGCAATATTCACCTGGTCGGGCACAGTTGTAACGTGGGAAAAGCAGAGCATAACCAAAATTTATCCGAGCGCCGTGCGCTCGCAATCAAGAACTATCTGGTCGAAACCGGCGTGGCGCGCGCCGACGACATCGTCGCAGAAGGCCAAGGAGAAAACGGCCCCCGCTATCCGAACACAAAAGAGTTGCGTCACAAAAATCGGCGGGTTGATCTTGAATTTGTAACGTTCACCGAAAAACTTGAAGATGTGGAACTGCCATCCGACCCGAATCAGGCTGGAACAAACAGCCTGCCCCATGCGGGAACAACTGGCCAGGCGCAGGCTGGAACAGCAAAATCAACCGAGCCCGCAAAGGCTGACCCAAAGGTTGACCAAAAGGTTGAATGGACCCGCGAATATATTGATAAGGCACCTGCATGGCTTACCCGTGCGCTGCACAATACGACGCCGCACAAGCAGAGCGTGGATGTTTACCGCCAGCAGGATCGCGAAATCAGCGTTGCCAACAACGGCGTAAAGCAATATGTCAACCGCACGCCCGGCGCTCAGAATGATGCCTTCTCGGCCATCAGCGGCGAAACGACTATGCTGGACGTGCTGACCAACGATAGCGATCCGGATCAGGATGCGCTGACCGTCGCCTCGGTCACACTGCCCGCTCATGGAAGCGCCAGCATAAGCAACAACAGTGTCAGCTACACTTCCGCGCCCGGCTTCACCGGACAGGATACTTTTTCCTATACGATTGCCGACGACAAGGGCGCGAACAGCACCGCCCAAGTCACGGTGACCGTCCAGGCTCCCAACCGCCTTCCGGTAGCCGCAGACGACAGATATACCGTTCCGGCCAGCAGGGATTCGCTGTTGAACGTGCTGGCAAACGACAGCGATCCAGACGGCGACGCGCTGAATATCTTGTCATTCGACCAGCCGAATACCGGATCCATCTCCCTGGGCGATAATGGCTATCTGATTTTTACCCCTCAAGGCGGCTTCGCCAGCACGAGCTTCAGCTATACCATCTCCGATGGCAAAGGCGGCACGGCAGCGGCAACGGTAACGCTGATTGATCCATGAAACACCGAGGCAAGCCTGCTGCAAACGATACCGTCTGACCGTCATGGCACCCGGTTAAGCGATTGTTGGTTATAAACGAGCCGTAGGGCGGATGCAAAGAACATATGCCCCGGCACCGGTGAGGCCACAGGCCGTTATCCGCCGAATGGAAGCTGTGCGAGAAGCCAGCATACGGCGGATAACGCTACGCTCATCCGCCCTTGCTATCGTGCCACAGCATTAAGCCATTCCATCGCTACGGAGTAATCATCCCTTAACCGGGCGCCATGACCGTCTGACCGTAGGCCCAATCAGCAATTTGTAACGGCCCGGGGCGCAACCCTTTGCTCACAAAACAGCCGCAAAGCCAGCCCCTTCCCCCTTGGAACACGCCGTGCCTGCCGGGAATCGTAGCCGGTTTTTCCGGCTATAAGTTCGATGCTCGGGAGTTTTCACCCACACGTTAAATTGCACCCAAAGTGCTTGGTGAATTCGAGACAGCAGATCTATTACGCTATAATCCGTACTCACGCAAAATACGATTCAAACTTTTTACTGGACTGATCACTATGGAAAAAAGTACCTCCTATATTTTGCAAGTCTGCCCGAAGATTCCCGCACGTCTGGCACGCCTCGAAGAACTCGCCAACAATCTCTGGTATAGCTGGGATCGCCCCACCCGCGCGCTGTTTGCGCGCCTGCACCCCGGCTTGTGGAAGGCCACCGGGCAAAGCCCGAAAGCCTTCCTCAAGCGCGTCGACGAACAGCGCCTGCTGGACGCTTCCGAAGACCAGGTGTTTATCGGTAATTTCAACCGTGTGCTGGCGGCCTACGACACCTACCATGATTACCGCCATCCACCAGCCGGCTCCGATTTGCTGCAAAAAGAGGACCTGGTCGCCTACTTCTGCGCCGAATTCGGTTTCCACGAAAGCCTGCCGATTTATTCGGGAGGCCTGGGCATTCTGGCGGGCGACCATTGCAAGGCTGCCAGCGATTTGCGCCTGCCGTTTGTCGGTGTTGGCCTGCTGTACCGCCAGGGTTATTTCCACCAGACCATAGACGGTGAGGGCAACCAGATCGCTACCAACAGCGACTCCCATTTCGAAGATCTGCCCATCGTTCCGGCCAAGCGCGCCGACGGTTCAGACACCCATATCTCGGTGAACCTGCCCAACCGCAAACTCGACATCAAAATCTGGCAGGCCCGCATCGGGCATATCACGCTCTACCTGCTGGACACCGATCTGGAAAGCAACAACGTGCATGACCGCGACATCACCCACCGCCTGTATGGCGGCGACAAGGTGACGCGCATCGAGCAGGAGATCGTGCTCGGTGTCGGCGGCGTGCTCGCCTTGCAGGAGCTGGGGATCAGGCCGACGGTATGGCATATCAACGAGGGACACGCGGCCTTTCTGGCGCTGGAAAGAATCCGCCAGAAAATGGTTCTCGAAAAGTTGGACTTTGCGACCGCGCTCGAATACGTGGCGGTCAACACCATTTTTACCACGCATACACCGGTACCCGCCGGGCATGACCACTTTAACGAAGGCATGGTGCAGGCGTACTTCGAACACTATTACCAGGAACTCAAGCTGAGCCGCGAGGAGTTTCTGGCGCTCGGGCGCACCATGGACAGCCCCGATTTCAACATGACGGCGCTAGCGATCCGCTGCACGCGGTTCAATAACGGCGTATCGCGCATCCACGGCGATGTGTCGGCATCCATTTGCGGCGACATGTGGCCGGAGATCGAGCACATCGAAAACCCGATGACTTACGTCACCAACGGCGTACATGCGCCGACTTTCCTGGCGACCGAGTGGATCGAGGTATTCGAGCGCCAGCTCGGGCTGGAATGGAGCGCACGCATGAACGATGTGGAATTCTGGAAAGGCGTCAATCGCATCCCGGATCACTTGTTCTGGAGCGTGCGCCAGTTGCTGAAGGCGAAAATGCTGAACCTGGTGCGCGAACGTATCAGCGCGCAGCATTTCCGCAATCACGGCTCCGAGGCGCACCTGGACCGCCTGCTCAAATACGTCAATCCGGAAAACCCCAACGTCCTCACCATCGGTTTCGCGCGCCGCTTTGCCACTTACAAGCGCGCGACCATGCTGTTCGGCAACCTGGACTGGCTGCGCGAAATCCTGAATGACCCGGAGCGCCCCATCGTGTTTGTTTTTGCCGGTAAGGCGCATCCGGCGGATGTTCCCGGCCAGGATCTGATCCGCCGCATAACCCAAGTTTCCAAGATGCCCGAATTTGTCGGCAAGATATTGATGGTGGAAGGCTACGATCTGGCTCTGGCGCGCAAACTGGTTTCCGGTGTGGACGTCTGGCTGAACAATCCGCTGTATCCGCTGGAAGCCAGCGGCACATCCGGCATCAAGGCCGGCATCAACGGCACCATCAACCTGTCCGTGCTGGACGGCTGGTGGGGCGAGGGTTATGACGGCAAGAACGGCTGGGCGATCAAACCGGTATCGGAATCGTTGAACGAAGAAGCACGCACGCGCGAAGAGGTTCACACCCTCTACGAGTTGCTGCAGGATCAGATTGTTCCGCTGTATTACGAGCACAGCAAGATGGGTTTGTCGCCGGACTGGGTGAAAATGTCCAAGCGCTCGATGGCCACCATCATGCCGCGCTTCAATGCCAAGCGCATGGTGAGCGAATATCTCGCCAAGTGCTACCTGCCGGCCAGCCAGCAGCATCGTTTGTACCAGCATAACCATTACGGAAACGCGCAGATTATCGCCGACTGGAAGGCGCGTATCCGCCAAGCCTGGCCAGGGGTCGCGCTGCACCGCCAGGATACCGCGCAGCCGGAAATCAGCTACGGCGAAAGCATGCATTTTGAAGTGGCGGTCAAGCTGAACGGCATCCTGCCCAGCGACGTGGTCGTGGAGATGATGCTGGTGCTGCATAGCAAACGCGAAAAATTACAGAACGCCTATCGCTACCGTTTCGAAGCCACTGGCACGACAACCGAAACGGGCGAAGCCGTGTTCGCCCTGGAAATGCAACCGGAGAAATGCGGCAAGCTGGAATACCGCATTCGCGCCTATCCGTATCATGAGATGCTGACGCACCCGTTTGAAATGGGCATGATGCGCTGGTTGTAATTCTGTTCATCTTCAAAGCAGCAACATTTCACTATTGGTAACTACTCAGGTCGAAGCAGTGTGCTCGAAAATAGCCACAACGCCAGTCCCTTCCCCTTGGAAGGGGGAAGGTTAGGATGGGGGTGGTAGGGTGGAGTCATCGCAAAGTGTCTTTTACCCCACCTTTCTACCCCCATCCCAGCCTTCCCCCTGCAAGGGGGAAGGAGAAAAGCGGCAGCACCTGAGTAGTTATTCCATTTCTAGTTAGATAGTGCGTTAATTATCCAAGGCCATCCTGTAATCCCTTGTGTGCGCTTGTGGGACTTTTCAAAGTCAGCGAGAGCCTGTTCAAGATGTTTTTCAA
>JAUYJO010000035.1 GCA_030700315.1 Gallionella sp. | reverse complement strand
GAAGTCGACGTGCTGACGCTGACCGCGACGCCGATTCCGCGCACCCTCGGCATGGCGCTCGAGGGCCTGCGCGATTTTTCGGTAATTGCGACCGCGCCGCAGCGCCGGCTCGCGATCAAGACTTTCGTCGCGCGCACGAGCCGCGGCCTGATACGCGAGGCGGTGCTGCGCGAACTGAAGCGCGGCGGCCAGGTGTATTTTCTGCACAACGACGTCGACACCATCGCCCAGACCGGGGAAAACCTCGCGCGGCTGGTGCCGGAAGCGCGCATCCGCATCGCCCACGGCCAGATGCGCGAGCGCGAACTCGAAATGGCGATGCGCGACTTCTACCAGCAGCGTTTCAACGTGCTGCTGTGTACCACCATCATCGAAACCGGCATCGACGTGCCGACCGCCAACACCATTCTGATGAACCGCGCCGACCGCTTCGGCCTCGCGCAGTTGCACCAGTTAAGGGGGCGGGTCGGGCGCTCGCACCACCAGGCCTATGCCTACTTGCTGGTGGAAACCGAGGCGCTCACGGCGCAGGCGAAAAAGCGCCTTGAAGCGATCCAGTCGATGGATCAGCTCGGCAGCGGCTTCTACCTCGCCATGCACGATCTGGAGATACGCGGCGCGGGCGAAGTGCTGGGCGAATCGCAAAGCGGCGAGATGCAGGAAATCGGTTTCAGCCTGTACGCCGACATGCTCAACGCCGCGATCACCTCGCTGCGCCTGGGCAAAGAGCCGGACATGGCGCACCCGCTGGGCGTGACCACCGAGATCAACCTGCACTGCGCCGCGCTTTTACCGAACGATTATTGCGGCGATATCCATCAGCGGCTGATACTCTACAAACGTCTGGCGAACTGCAACACATCGGAACAGTTGGACGACATGCACCAGGAGCTGATCGACCGCTTCGGCCTGCTGCCCGAACCCGCGCAGACCCTGCTCGACAGCCACCGCCTGCGCATCCTCGCCAAGCCGCTCGGCATCAGCAAGGTGGACGCATCCGCGGAAGCCATTCAATTCCAGTTCGTGCCGAACCCGCCGATCGACCCGATGAAAATTATCACGATGATCCAGAGCAGGCGCTATATCAAAATGACCGGGCAGGACAAATTGCGCATTGAAATAAAGCACGATGATTTGCAGCAGCGAGTGCTGGCGATCAGGAACTTTTTTGGCGAGCTGCGTTAAGGCTGGCGCGGAAAATCCGCCAAGCCGGGCTTGCCGGGTTCAAAAAACACGGGCTCAAGAAATTGTTGCAGCCAACGGTGGGGAACTTGCCCACTGATTTTAAAATGACCGGGCGGGCGCGGTATGTCCACCCGGTCTTGTGCGTTTTGGCCGATCAGTCGCCAGGCTTATTTCACCTGTTCCAGCGCCTTGGTGAAGCGATCCTTGTTCATGATCATTTTGGCGCTTTCTTCAGCCGCTTTCCCCTTGGCGTCTTCCAGGTTGACAGCCTTGCCGATCTGCACCACGCCGACCATGCCCATGGGTTTATGCGAATCACAGACGTAGAGATAGACCCCCTCTTTTTCCAATTTTACCCGGAATTCCTTGTCGTACGGCCCCTTCCAGCTCTCGGCCTTGGCCGGAACCAGCAGGCTGCTGCTGTTGTGGCCTTTGTTGGTAGGAATGAAAACAAGGGTGTCGTTGACGTTGGCTTTGACGAAGCCGGGCTCGAAAGTAAGCATGCCCCCGGCTTCCGATTTGTCGAGCATCTTGATCTCGATGTCGGCGGCGTTGGCCGAGGCGGTGCAAAGAACCAGACTTAAAGCGGCGAAGATTTGGATTTTTGATGTGTACATGATGCTCTCCTTTGAAGTAACGGTAAGTTAACTATCAGGAAACCCAACACAAAAATAAATCTTGGGATCAAATACGCGACAAACCTATTCAGGATTTGTCAGCATGGGGGGCATGATAACCGCAAATCTGAAGCATATCGCTGACGCAGATCAACGAAACTGCAATTTTTTGCCCTAAGCGATCAGCCTGGCGGGCAAGCTTAGTCGAGCAGGGCTTCTGCGGGATGATAGGTCAGACCGAACGCCTCGGCGACTTTCCGGTGCGTCACTTTTCCGCCGATGATGTTGAGCCCATTCAGCAGCGCCGAAGATTCCTTGAGCGCTTGCCGGTAGCCCTGGTTCGCCAGTTTAAGCACATAGGGCAGGGTGGCGTTGGTCAGCGCCAGCGTCGAGGTGACCGGCACACCGCCGGGCATGTTGGCCACGCAATAGTGGATGACGCCCTCAATGGTGAAGGTCGGATTTTCGTGCGTGGTCGGATGGGTCGTCTCGACGCAGCCGCCCTGATCGACGGAGACATCCACGATCACCGCCCCCTGACGCATGGTCTTGAGGTCTTCGC
Organism: Gallionella sp.; assembly: GCA_030700315.1. Taxonomy (GTDB): domain Bacteria; phylum Pseudomonadota; class Gammaproteobacteria; order Burkholderiales; family Gallionellaceae; genus Gallionella. The sequence goes on along the minus strand of JAUYJO010000035.1, from coordinate 9,985 downwards.
GGCGGATCAGTTTGGGCGCGACAGCGCCGTGGATCAGCACCGCGCCGATGACCAGATCGGCTTTGGCGATCTGCTCCAACACATTATGCCGGTTGGAGAAAATCAGTTGCACGTTGGCGGGCATGACATCGCTGAGGTAACGCAGCTTCTCCAGAGAAACGTCCAGGAGAATGACGCTGGCCCCCAGTCCGGCAGCCATTTTTGCCGCGTTTACGCCGACCACCCCACCGCCGAGAATGACCACCTTCGCGGGCGGTACGCCGGGCACGCCGCCAAGCAGAATGCCGCGCCCGCCGTACAGTTTTTCCAGATATTTGGCCCCTTCCTGCACCGCCATGCGCCCGGCCACCTCCGACATCGGCGTCAGCAGCGGCAGCTCGCGCGACGCCAGTTCGACGGTTTCATAGGCGATGCACACCGCGCCGGAAGCCATGAGCGCGCGGGTCAACGGCTCGCTGGCGGCGAAATGAAAGTAGGTGAAAATGGCTTGGCAGGGGCGGATGCGTTTCCATTCCGGCTCGATCGGCTCCTTCACTTTTACGATCAGGTCGGCTGACGCCCAGACCGCATCGGCGTCCCATGCGATCTGCGCGCCCGCCGCCAGATATTGCGCATCGCTGAAGCCGCTGCCCAGCCCCGCGCCGGTTTCCACGATGACCGTGTGCCCCGCCGATATCAGCGCCTCCGCCCCCGCCGGCACCAGCGCGACGCGATTTTCGTTGGTCTTGATTTCTTTCGGGATGCCTATTTTCATCAGAGCCTCGGTACGGTGGGATTAACGTGAAACTCGCGCAGCGATTCGTTCGCCTCCTCGCCCGCTTGCGGGAGAGGATTGAGGATAGGGAACGAGCATGGCAAGTTTCATTATCAGGGGTGGCAACTTGCCATGCCCGTTGGGAAGATTTAATTTCGCCAGAATATTATTCGGGCTGCCATATTAGCAAACATGCCATGCTGGAGTACGATGCCTGTAACGCATAAAGAGAACACTGCCCATGAAGCCCATACAAACCTCGCCGGATTTGTTGCGCCAGCAGCAGCTGGTGGCTGCGCTGTGCGCGCACTTTCCGCGCAGATCCAGGGTGGAAGAAACGCACATCTCCTGGGTGCTGCTGACCGGGGACGATGCCTACAAGATCAAGAAATCGCTCGATCTCGGCTTCCTCGATTTTTCCACGCTGGAGGCGCGCCATTTCTATTGCACCGAAGAGCTGCGCCTCAACCGCCGCCTCGCCCCCGATCTTTACCTCGATGTCGCCGCCATCGGCGGCAGCCCGGAACAGCCGGTGCTCGGCGGCGAGCCCGCCATCGAGTATGCGGTGCATATGCGCCGCTTCCCACGCGCCGCCATGATGGATAGCATGCTGGCAGATGGCCACATCACCACGGTGCATATCGACAAACTGGCCGCCACGATTGCCGAATTTCATGCCGCGCTGCCGCCCGCCGCTGCGGATTCACCGTTCGGCTCGGCGGCGGCGATACAGGGAGCGGTGCTGGAGAATTTCGCGCAACTCGCGCCGTCGCTCGAAATATCCGCCGACTTCGCGATGCTGGAAAAAGTGCGCCAGGCCAGCGCGCACGAGTTCACCGTCTGCGAGCCGCTGCTCCGGCAGCGCAAGGCGGACGGCTGCGTGCGCGAGTGCCACGGCGACCTGCATCTTGGCAACATCGTGCTGCTGAACGATACCCCCGTGCCTTTCGACGGCATCGAATTCAGCGCGATGCTGCGCTGGATCGACGTGATCAGCGAAATCGCGTTCACGGTGATGGATTTGCTGCAACGCGGCCAGCCGCAATTCGCCTGGCGTTTCCTCAACGCCTATCTGGAAAACAGCGGTGATTATTCTGGCGTAAGCGTATTGCGCTATTACCTCGCCTATCGGGCGATGGTGCGCGCCAAAGTCGCCGCGATCCGAGCCAATCAGGAAGACCCGGCGCAGGCGCAAAATGAACTGGATACGTGCCGCAGCTATCTCGATCTCGCCCACGACTGCCTGATGCGCCGCCGCCCCGCGTTGATCCTCACCCACGGGCTGCCCGGCTGCGGCAAGAGCACCTTCGCGCAGATCGCGCTGGAGCGACTCGGTGCGATTCGCATCCGCTCGGATGTCGAGCGCAAGCGGCTGTTCGGTCTCGATGCGCTGGCGGACAGTCGCTCGCAAACCGGCGCCGGCATCTACGGCGAGGAAGCCACACGCCGCACCTACGCGCGCCTGCATGAACTGGCGCGCGGCCTGCTCGCCGCAGGATTCCCCGTCATCGTCGATGCCGCGTTCCTGCGCCACACAGAACGCGAAAATTTTCGTGCGCTTGCGCGGGAGCTGGGCGCGCCCTTCGTCATTGCCAGCCTGCAAACCGACGAGGATGTGCTGAAGGAACGGCTGATACAACGGAGTAGCTGCGGCAACGATGCCTCTGAAGCCGGCATTCCAGTATTAAAAAAACTACAGGTTTTTCAGGAGCAGCTACGAGATCAGGAGCGGGTCGCCGCCGTGACTTTCATCAACAACGGAGATGTCGATGCACTGCGGTCTGCGGATGATGCATGGAAGGCGCTCGATGCACGTCTGGCATGAGGCCTGGGCCGCAATACCTGCTGGCACGTGAGTCCATGTGTGAAATATACGCTACGGGATAGCGACACTTCACCAAGTTCGGCAAACGACACAAACCAGCCCTTGGGGGCTCGAAGATAACTGGCTCACTGGTTTTTTGGCAAGTATGGTAATTTGCGGTATGGTAATTTGCGATATGGTAATTTGCGGTATGGTAATTTGCGGCGTTTCCAAATACACAAATAATATGGAATTATCATGGCAGAAAATTGGATAGAACAATTCCCTGAAACGCTTCGACTGGCGGCAAGCCGCGTAGATATAAACAAGGGACAACGCATCTTCCACCTTGGTGACGAAGTAGCTGCCGTGTATCGCGTACTGGAGGGGGAGGTTTGCCTGACGCGTTTTTCGCCAGAGGGCTCCGAGATTGTCCTGCACCGCGCCCGTGAAGGCGATTTCTTCGCCGAAGCCAGCCTATTTGGCACACAATATCATTGCGACGCGATCTGCATCCGTTCTGGGTGTTGCCTGCGATTGCCCGCCGAAGCACTGCGTCACTGCTTGGCCAATGACCCCGGTTTCGCCATGGAATGGGTCGCCACGCTGTCACGTAACCTCCGCCGACAACGAGCGGCTCAAGAACGCCTGTGCTTGAAAAGCCTGCGCATGCGTGTCATCCACTACATGGTGGATCGTGGTAAAGAAGGGCGCGTAGAACTGGAACAGCCCATTATTCGCTGGGCAACAGAGTTGGGGGCAAGTCACGAAGCGCTTTATCGCACTTTGGCTAAAATGGAGCGTGAAGGCTTACTGCAACGTCAGGGACAAACACTAATCCTGTTGTAACGACAGACCAACTTGCGGGCATGATCTCGATCATACTTTATTTCGCAATGCCAGTTTAAATTGCCTAGCCTAATCTACAGCATGTAGGTTGGACAAAAAGCTGTAAATTTATGGAACAGAAAAATTTATCTAAACAAACGAGGCCGACAACAGCCGATCTCATCACATGAGGAATCTAAAGTATGAAAAGAATTTTTATAGCTATTTCAGCATTCATTGGTCTAGCTGGCTTGAATGTGTCATTCGCTGCCAATGAACAAATGCAACATCAAAACCATCAACAACACGCTATGAGCATGATGGATACACGAACGTCCTTGGGACTGCCAGAGGAAATGAAGCAGCATCAGCTATCGAACATGCGTGAGCATTTGAAGGCAGTTAATTCGGTCATCAGCTTGATGTCTGAAAATAAATTTGAGGATGCTTCAAAAGAAGCGCATAGCAAACTGGGTTCAACCCCAGAAATGCTAAAAATGTGCAGAATGATGGGCAATGAAAATTTTACGGCATTAGGATTGGCTTTTCACAAGAGTGGCGACGATCTTGGCAATGCCTTGAAAACTAAAGATGTTAATGCGTCATTACGCGCGTTGAATAAAACGATACAGTACTGTGTGGAGTGTCACGCAACTTACCGCCAATAAGTAAAGTAAAGCCACCGAGGTACGTCCTTATGCATAAAGGTGAATGATGCTCATTGATTAAGCAATGAGCCAGCCATCTAAGGGCGTTACTGAATGTCTCCTTATGGCACAGAGTGCTCAGTCACCTTTACGATATGCTTGCCGTGAAGCGGTCATCGAGATGTTATGTGGCAATGAAGCTTGGCAACTTCGACGCCTTCAAATCAAATGTTGCCGTAGCTCGACAACCTGACCGCCGATTTTTTGCACCAATCAGGCGATCCGCAAAATCAGCCGTTAATTCTTTCTCCTTGCATCCAGTTCCTGCTTAAGCAGCTCTTTAAGAAATTTTCGTTGCGCGGCGGTTACCAGATAAGGATGAAAAGTCGGGCGCATGACGGCATGAGTATCGCTGCGCTACAGCACCACCGGGCGATCCGGCATTTCATTGGGTTTGCCGTTGCGTGGTGGGAAATGGCGTGCCAGATGGTCGCCCACGGCGTGTATCCCGGCCAGCACGCCTGCCTCGAACTGCCCGTTGCGGAACGCCGCTTCCATCTCGCGGCAGATCGCTTCCCAGGTTTCCGTGCCGAGCTTCGCGTGAATACCGCGGTCGGCGACAATCTCCACGTCGCGATCCGCCAGCAGCAGATAAATCAGCACGCCGTTATTGTGTTCGGTATCCCAGACGCGCAATTGGGAAAACACTTCGATAGCGCGTTCCCGCGCCACCTGCCCGGCGAGCAGCGGCGACAGGTCGAGCGCGGCCTCGACCGCGAAGCGGATTTGCCCGTCGTGGCGCGTCTCGGTTTCACCGATGGCGCGTTCGATCGCCTTGAACGCGCTTGGCGAAAAGGTGCGGCGCACTGTCACCGGGCCACAGGATAGATGCCGCATGATGCGTTTGAAATTCATGTCACCAATCTCCCGAGGCACCGCCGCCACCAAAATCTCCCCCACCGCCAAAGTCACCGCCACTATAACTGTTGCTTCCCGAACTCCATGTGCTGGAATCGCCCCCATAACCGCTGCTGTAGTGATGTGAGCCGCTTTTTCCGGCATACAGCACGAACAAAAATATCAACACTGCCACCATCAGTGATGATGAAATTGACCCCAGAAAGAACCAGCCCAATAATCCCAGCCCACCACCCAGCAGCGATGCTGCAGTAAGACGCCCGAGCAGCGCCACCAGCATGGTGGACAACATGAACAGCCCCCCCAGCATGAGGGACAACGCGAGCATGATGCCCAGTGCCAGCATAAGGTTGCTGCCGGTGTATTCCGGCTGATCGGTATCCGCCACAGCACCCGCCCCTCCAATGGCATGCTGCGGCGAAGGCAAGGGTTCGCCGTCGATCACCCGCACCATTGCCGCCGTGCCGGCATCGATCCCCGCATAGAACTCGCCACGTTTAAAAAAAGGCGAGATCGTCTCCGAGATGATGCGCTTTGCCGTAGCATCATTCAGCGCGCCTTCCAGGCCGTAGCCGACCTCGATGCGCAGTTTGCGGTCCTTCTTCGCAACCAGCAGCAGCACGCCGTCATCTACGCCTTTGCGGCCAAGTTTCCATTGCTCGACAACGCGCATGCCAAATTGCTCGATAGTTTCCGGCTGGGTGGTGGGGATAATCAGCACGACAAGCTGCGCGCCTTTCTTTTTCTCGAAGGCGGCGAGGCGAGATTCCAGGGTTCGAATTTGTTGTGCATCCAGCGTCGCGGTGAGATCGGTGACGCGCGCGCTCAGCGGCGGTACGGCCACCTCGGCCTGCGCCGCGCCGGTCAGCAGCAGCGCAAGCAGGACGATCCGCGCCCATGTTGCCTTCATTTATTTTGCTGGGGTAGCAAGGTTTGGCGGGTTTGTTTTGGGAGCGTCGAAACTGACCGCTGGCGGACGGGAAATTTCCTTCTCGTTCTCCACCGTAAAGGATGGCTTGACGCTGTAGCCGAACAGCATCGCGGTCAGATTGCTCGGGAAAGAGCGCACCGCAACGTTGTATTCCTGCACCGCCTTGATGTAGCGGTTGCGCGCCACGGTGATGCGGTTTTCCGTGCCTTCCAGTTGCGCCTGCAGGTCGCGGAAATTCGCGTCGGATTTCAGTTGTGGATAATTTTCTGCCACCAGCAGCAGGCGGCTCAATGATGAAGTCAGTTGCCCCTGTGCGGCCTGGAATTTGGCGAAGGCCTGCGCATCGTTGATCAGTTCGGGCGTGGCCTGGATGCTGCCGACTTTGGCGCGCGCCTCGGTGACACCCAGCAGCACGGCTTGCTCCTGTGCGGCAAAGCCTTTGACCGTGTTGACCAGATTGGGGATCAGGTCGGCGCGCCGCTGATACTGGTTCAGCACTTCCGCCCAGCTCGCCTTGATCTGCTCGTCGGTGGATTGGAAAGTGTTGTAGCCGCAGCCGCTCAACATCAACGCCAATAAAACAATCCATAAAGTACGCATCGTTGGTTCCTCCGGTAAGTAGTGACTTTGCACATGTATCATCGTGCTTAGTCAATACTTAGTTGTTTCATCAGTTGAATGTCAAAAAATCACGCGAAAACTATAGTACTAAACAGCACAGCTATTCAGCCGGCTTATCTATCAAACGGCCTGTCCGGCGGCATACCCAGACGACCACGCCCACTGGAAATTATGGCCGCCGAGTTGCCCCGTCACGTCCACCACTTCGCCGATGAAATACAGGCCGGGCACTTCGAGGCATTCCATGGTCTTCGAAGACAGCGCGCGCGTGTCGATTCCGCCGCAGGTCACTTCCGCCTTGGTGTAGCCCAAGGTGCCGGAAGGAGTGATCTGCCAATCGTGCAGGGTTGCGGCGATCAGCTTGCGCTGTTTGTCGTTGTATTGGTTGAGCGGTTTATTCTCGATTCCGGGCAACTGCGCGCACCACACATCTGCAAAGCTCTTGGGAAACCATTGCGTCAGGTAATTGCTGAACAATTTTTTGCTGGTCTTCTGCTCATCCAGCAAGGTCGCCATGTCGCAAGCCGGTAGCAGGTTGATATGCAGCGGCTGGCCGTGCTGCCAGTAGGAAGAGATTTGCAATATTGCCGGACCGCTCAGGCCGCGATGGGTGACCAGCATGTTTTCACGGAACGAGTGTTTGCCGAAACTCACCAACACATCGAGCGAAACGCCGGTCAGGTCGGCATAGGGCTTCCAGTCGTCTGGCGCGAAACTCAGCGGCACCAGCCCGGGTTTGAGCTTGGCGATGGGAATGCCGAATTGCTCGGCGACGTGATAGCCGAACGGTGTCGCGCCGGTGTTGGGAACAGACAGGCCACCGGTGGCGATCACCAGCGACTTTGCTTCGAATTCGCCGCGCGAAGTGCTGACATGGAATTTCTTGTCGCGCTCGATTTTTTCGATCTCGCAATTCATGAAGCGCTTCACGCCCGCCGCATCACATTCCTCCCTGAGCATCGCGATGAGTGCTTCGGATTCGTCATCGCAGAACAATTGCCCGAGCGTTTTTTCGTGATAGCCGATGTTGTGTTTTTGCAGCAACGCGATGAAATCCTGCGGCGTGTAGCGCGCCAGCGCCGAGCGGCAAAAATCCGGGTTGCTGGAAATGAAATTCTCCTGCCCGCTGTTGAGGTTGGTGAAGTTGCAATGCCCGCCGCCGGAGATGCGGATCTTTTCCGCAAGTTTTTTGGCGTGGTCGAGCAGCACCACGGAACGCCCGCGCTGTCCTGCCTGCATGGCGCACATCAGACCCGCCGCGCCGGAACCGATAATAATCACATCTGTTTTCATATTTTCTTCCATAATTCCCGAAGCGGGCGTTTATCCTTGATGTGCATATTGTCTGACAAAATCCGCCACCGCGTCACGGTATTCGACCCAGCCCACCGCAGCGTTGTTGCTGTGTTCGCCGCCTTCGATCAGCACCAGCGTCTTGGGTTGAGGCGCAGCTTCGAACAATTGCTGCGCCATTTTGACCGGCACTTTTTTATCCCACGTGCCGTGAATCAACAGCACCGGAGCTTTCAGTTGCGCAATCTTTTGCCGCGACTCGAAGCGCTGGTTCAGCAGCAAGCCGACCGGCAGGAAGCCATATTCCAACTCGCCCATCGCCTGCATCGAAGTGAAAGTGCTTTCGATAATCAGCCCGGCCGCTTCGGGGTGGCGCAACGCCAGATCAATGGCGATCGCGCCGCCCAGCGAATGGCCGTAGATGAAGGACTGCTGCGGCTTCACGCCACGCTGTTTGAGCAGATATTGCCAGGCAGCTTCGGCGTCCTCATAGACCTTGGTTTCGCTGGGTTTGCCGCCCGTGCTTTTGCCGTAGCCGCGATAGTCCACCAGCAGCAGGTTACAGCCCAACGCGCGGTAGCGTAGCGCGTTTTCCAGGTTGTGGCTCATGTTGCGAAAGTTGCCGTGCAGATACAGCACGGTGGGCGCATTGGTTTTTTCTGTGATTTTTTCTGCGGGTATCCACCAGGCGTGCAGCTCGCCGCGCTCCGCACCGCCGCCGGAGAGAATGCGCAACTCCTCGAAGGGGGCGCCGAGCCGTGTTGGAGTGGTTTGCAACACCGCTTCCGGCTCAAAGATACTTTCCCGCTGATTGCTCCAGATGCCATAAACGCGCGCCGCCGCATAAACCGCGAGCAACAGCACAGCCAGCGCGCCGATACGGCGCATGGCCGGTAGATTCATGTTGCCCCTTCCAGTTGCAGCCACAGGCAATTTCCTTTGCTCGCCTTGTCGATAGCGGCGAGCTGTTGCGCATGTTCCGCCAACTCGTCCGCGCTGGCTTGCAGCACGCGCAGTTTGGGGCGCGACGCATCGGTGCTCAACACGGCGGGCTGGCGCGTCTGGGGCGCATCATCCTCGCCGAGCAGGCTTTTCTGCCCGCGCGTCATGGCGAAATACACTTCGGCGAGCAGCTCGGTATCCAGCAGCGCGCCGTGCAGCGTGCGGTGCGCGTTGTCGATCTCGTAGCGGCTGCACAGCGCGTTCAGGCTGTTCTTCTTGCCCGGATGCATCTCGCGCGCAACCTTCAGCGTATCCGTCACCGTATTCTGCAACGGCGGCAGGCCAAGCAGTTCCAGCTCATGATTGAGAAAGCCGATATCGAACGGCGCATTGTGGATGACCAGTTCCGCGTCTTCAATAAACTCCAGAAAACCGGCCACGATGTCGGAAAATTTGGGTTCATTCTGCAAACGTTCGTAGGTCAGCCCATGTATCGCCACAGCGCCCGCATCGATCTCGCGTTCCGGGTTGAGATAGCGATGAAAGTTGCGCAGCGATACCTTGCGCCCGTCCAGTTCGATCGCCGCCAGCTCGATGATGCGGTGTCCCTGCTTGGGATCCAGTCCGGTTGTTTCGGTATCCACCACGATTTTACGCATTGCCCAGTCCCTGTATCAGTTCCACGCCACGGTTCGCCAATTCATCGGCGCGCTCGTTGCCGTCATGCCCGGCGTGCCCCTTGACCCATACCCATTCGACGTCGTGTTGTACCGCCAGCGCGTCCAGCCTGCGCCACAAATCTTCATTCTTCACCGGCTTCTTGTCAGCCGTTTTCCAGCCGCGCTGCTTCCAGCCGTGTATCCACGCGCTGATGCCCTGCTGCACATATTTGGAATCGGTATGCAGGCGCACATGACAATGCCGCTTCAACGCCTCCAGCGCGGAAATCGCCGCCAGCAGCTCCATACGGTTGTTGGTGGTATGCGCCTCACCACCGAACAGCTCGCGCTCCTTGCCTTTGCTGCGCAGCAACACGCCCCAGCCGCCCACGCCGGGATTGCCCTTGCATGCGCCATCGGTAAAAATTTCCACAACATCCTTGTTCATCCCAGATTGTCCATTAGAAATAATCATCCCTCATTCATGCCCGAACCGATGCAGGCCGGGATCGATTGCGGCTTGAGCCCAAAGCCCCTCGAACCATTGCCGTCGTCGGCGAGTCACAGCCAATCGCAATACATTTTTCT
>JAUYJO010000021.1 GCA_030700315.1 Gallionella sp. | reverse complement strand
CCTTGAACAGTTTAAGTGCTCGTGACAATTCAAAACTGTCCCTTGCTTTAGTCACGTGGGCTATGTAGTTGACCAATTCAATCAGTTCCTTATGATCGGCATCGATAACCGCATTCCCGACACTCAACTGCTCTGTCCATGCCAATTCCATCATGCACTCCTGTTCTATATTCGATTCAAATCGCTGCCCGTTCAAACACGGCTTGCCGGATGGCATTTTGAAAAACTGTTTTGATGTTTTGAGAAAGTGTTTCGCATAGCGGCCGCTCAGCCTCGGCAACAGGGTTTGCGGTGATATATGGTCAAGGCGATTTTCTGTGCAGGCTTCATGATTAAGTCTCCATGTAAAATGAACGAGCTGCTTTGCAGCGAAGCGTATTTAACGGCAGTGGTGTAAATGGCATATATCAAAACTGCCCTTTTTTGCAACGTACTGTGACAAGGTGCCGAGCCGTTACACTGCTTTACAATTTCGCTGCATTAAATTGGATTTACCGGGTATAAAAGCATCATGACGACACCAGAACACATTCTCATCGTGGACGACGATGCCGAGATACGCAGTTTGCTGGGCAATTACCTGCAGAAAAACGGCTATCGGACCACCATCGTGGCGGAAGGCAAGGGTATGTTGGCGGCGCTGGATAAGGGGAGGGCGGATTTGATCGTGCTCGACCTGATGCTGCCAGGAGACGATGGCTTGGTGTTGTGCCGCAACCTGCGGGCGCGCTCCAACATCCCGGTGATCATGCTTACCGCCCGCGGCGAGGACATGGATCGCATCCTCGGTCTGGAAATGGGTGCCGATGATTACCTGCCCAAGCCATTCAATCCGCGTGAACTGCTGGCGCGCATCAAGAGCATTTTGCGCCGGGCAAAGGCCTTGCCCGGAAACATGGAAACCGGCGATGCGGCCAGAGTTCACTTTGCCGGATGGGAGTTGGACACGATCTCCCGCCAACTGGTCTCGCCGGAAGGAGTGGTGGTTCCGCTGAGTGGTTCCGAATACCGCCTGCTCCGGATATTTCTCAATCACCCCAACCGGATTCTCAACCGGGATCAACTCATGGATATGATGCGCGGGCGGGAAACGGATCCTTTTGATAGAAGCATTGATGTTCAGGTGAGTCGGCTCCGTCACCGCCTGGCGGACGATGCCAAGGAACCCGCCATCATCAAGACGGTGCGGGGCGAAGGTTATATCCTGGCAGTACAGGTGGAAGCGGGAAAATGATGCGATTCCTGCCACAATCCCTGTTCAGCCGCATGGTGCTGATCCTGCTCGGCGGCCTGATTCTGGTGCAATCCATCAGTGTCATCTTCCATTTGCGTGAGCGTGACCGTTTGCTGTTTCGCTCGAACAGCATGGAATCGGCACAACGTATCGCCGATACCATCCGTCTGCTGAATTCACTTGCCCCGGCCGATCGGCATAAGCTCGTGACAGCCCTCAATTCGCCAACCCTGCGAATTTCTCTTGGCGTATCCCAATCAAGTACACACCATCAGAACCCGGACAGCGCAAACCAGGCGGCCAGTTTCGGCATGATACTGCGCGACCTGCTTGGGGAAAATTCGCCGATCGAAGTCACCGCTTCCGAAATGGAATGGCCCGCAAGGCAACACGAGGCCAATACACCCCGCCTCGCCATGAATATCCACCCACAGCAAAAAACCTCCTTCATAGTGTGGGCCAGCTTGCAAGATGGTACGAAGATATCAGTCGATGCGCTCCCATCCGGCGGCGCTTTTCCCACACCTCCCCGCCTGCTGTTCAATCTGCTGATCCTGTTCACCGCAGTGATCTTTCTTTCGCTTCTCGCCGTGCGCCTTGCCACGCGCCCATTGAACACTCTTGCCAGCGCCGCCGAAAAGCTGGGCAACAATATCAACAGCCCACCCCTGGTTGAAAACGGCCCGACCGAAGTGCGTCGCGCGGCGCATGCCTTCAACACCATGCAATCACGCCTGGCCAGCTATATCCAGGAACGCACCCGGATTCTCGCTGCCATGTCGCACGACCTGAAAACCCCCATCACCCGGTTGCGGCTCCGGGCCGAATTGTTGGAGGACGACGATCTCAGAACAAAGTTTGCAAAAGACCTGGAAGAGATGGAGTACATGGTGGCCGCCACACTGGATTTTATGCGCGGCGTGGACAACCCGGAGCCGGTACAACCCGTGGACATCATGGCATTGCTGGAAAGTCTCCAGGCAGATGCGGTGGAAATTGGTCAGGAAGTCAGGCTGGAAGGCATCGCCGCCCGGCCCTATCCATGCAAACCTGCGGCCATGAAACGATGTCTGGGAAATCTGATCGACAACGCCGTCAAATACGGAAAAAGTGCCACCATCATCGTGAACGATCACGACAAGCAACTGCAAATTCACATTCTGGATCAAGGTCAGGGCATTCCAGAAGCTGAACTCGAACGGGTATTCGAACCTTTTTATCGCCTGGAAAGCTCACGCAGCCGCGATACCGGCGGCACCGGTTTGGGCTTGGGCATTGCGCGCAACATCGCACAAATGCACGGCGGCGAGCTCATGCTGCGCAACCGTCCGAGCGGCGGGCTTGAAGCGATCCTGACGCTGCCACGGAAACCAGTGTAGAAATGAACAGGGAACTGCAACCCAATGGTGGGTTATTGCCACTTCCGATTTGTGAAGATTGCACTCACTCGATTAGAAAAAAAGGAGTGCAGGGTCTGGCTGTATGCGTTCCACGCTCGAAGTCAGAATTCGTAACGAACCTGTAAATACAAGTTGTCATCGCGCGCGAGTTGCCCGAACTGACCCCACGGCTTGCCGCCGAAAAGATTGGCACCGACCGCGCCCCATATCTTGTCGGTGAAACTGTAGCGCAGCTCCGGGTTTACGAAGTGGTCGCCGTTGCCGGCGTTGTACGAAGCATAGGTGGAAAGCCGTAGCGTCTGGTGCAAAAAGAACTGCGTCAGACGCGCCGTAACAGTATGGTTCCAGCGCTTGTCGACCGGGAAGCCTGTTGGCAGCGCAACACGATAGGCACCGTAGTCATGCATGGCTTCGGTGTAGTACTGAAAACCGAGCGAGGTATCCTCCACCGGCTGTATCTGGTAGCCGACAAGCAGCCGCGTCTGCGAGTTAGGCACGGCAAAATCGCTCCCCGCACGGTCATCATGCGAGTCATAGTAGGCCGCTTCCAGGCTCAGTACCCCATCGCCCGCACGCCCGGACAAGCTGGCGCCGTAGACTGAGAGCTTGGGATAGAAATACGTGATCTTTGTCGGTGCCGTCATGCTGTCCGGTCGCATCGAGGGCGTGCGCTGGAAGCCGCGATATAAATAGAGCGCCGCATCATAGCCCGCAACATCGCGGTAAGCCCGCAGCGCAACGTCTCCTTGTTCCGGCTTGACGGTTTCGCGATTGACGACCGCCGGCATCGGGTCATAAAGCCAGAAACGATTTGCATCTGGAATGCGGCTCTCGCGGAAATTCGGCGTCAGCACCAGCTCGAACGAAGCAAACTCGGGATAGGCGCCCAGCTTCACCGCATCCACGCCGCGCTTGAGATATTCCAGCGGTCGCCCGGCAAAGAGTGCTTCATGATCTTTGGGAAAAAAGTCGTTCACAAACACCAGATCGCCCAATCCCCAAGTGATGACCTGCCGGCCAAGACGCAAATCCCAGTTGCCTCCCGCATAGTCGATGTAGCCCTCGCGCAGTTCCGATTGGTCTTGGCGACCAAGGTGGTCGTAGGCCAGATCGCCCTTCACCAGTAGCCGCCAGGCATCGCCGGTGGCGTCGAGCTTGACCTGGGCGCGCTCCTCCAGCCATTTGTAATGGCGGCCATCCGGATTTTGCCCGGCGGTGTTGAAGGCCGTGTTCTGCTGTATGAAGCCGGAGAGCGTGACCTCCGCCCACGCCGCTGGCGGCGTCAGCAGCAAAGCCGCAGAGAGCGTGGCCGTTACTCGCAGCATCAATCAACCCACTTGCGTGGTGGCTGACGCAGGAAGCGTTCGGAGAACAGGCTATCCTCGATGCCGAGGCCATAGTCGGTTTTAAGGTAAGCGACCTCGGTGCGATGGCCGGTCTGCAAATTCTTCATCGTGCGCTTGACCGCCGTGTGAATGCCCTTCACCTCGGCGATTTCATCGGCGGAGAACTGCTTGTAACGGGCGCCCTTCTTGTCGTATTGCTCTTCCTTGAGTGGCAGGAAATTGGTCTTGTCCACCCAGGTGAATTTGTAGCCGAAGTCCGAGTCCGCGCCTTTCGGCGTACTCTTCACTACGTAGCAGTCGCGGTCGCCCACTTTTTCCTCGCGCTCGACGACGTGGGTATCGTCTTCGATGTCGCGCCCTGAGACATCCTCGTAAGTGAAGTCGGAGCCGACGAAGCTGGAGCGTTTGTCCTGCGCTGCGATGCGCTTGACCATATTGATCGCGGGTATGAACATCCAGCGGTCGTCATCCTTGGCGGGGTATTTGTTAATCATGAAGGTCATATCCTTGACATCGGACGGCTGAAAGAAATACATGAAGTACTTCTGCTCGCCACCTGCTTCGCCCATGTTTTTGCGCAGCATGGTCATTTCACGCACCCGTTCCTGCCCGTCCTTGTTGATGAGTTTCATCACCACACGCGCCTTGAAGTCCTTGCCCGGATAGAGGAAGGCGGCCTGCGATTTTTTCATTACTTCCTCGCCTGAGAATGCCAAAGCTTGGCTCGTGAATGCCAAGGGCAGCAGAGCGGCGATTATCCATATCAGCCAGTGTTTCATTTCAAACTCCTTTCGTATGTGCCGGGGCAACGTTCGCCGCCAGCTTGGGTTCGTCGAACAGCCAATTTCTCCCCAACATCACCAGCGCAGGCAGATAGAGAATGGTGAGCAGCGCGGAGAGCAGCATCATCGAGCCGATGAAAGCGCCCACCGCGATATAGGGCGTGAGGGGTGCGAACAGCATCACCGAGAAGGCCGAAGCGAACAGCAGCGCATTGCGCAGAATGCCTTTGCCCGGCCGCGCCGCTGTCCACAGCAGCGCCTCCCGCAACGCTTCCTCGTTCGCACCACCGCCCGTCTCGGCCAGGCGCTGGCGGAAGCGGCTGATGAAGTGGATGGAGAAATCCACCGCCATGCCGAGCGACAAAGTGCTCATCACCGACAGCGGCATGTCGAAGTCCTTGCCGACGAAACCCACCACGCCATAGATCAGCAGGATGGTGAACAGCAGCGGTACGAAGGCGACCAGCGCCCACTTGGCCGAGCGGAAATCCAGCGCCAGGATGACAAACACCACCACCAGCGCCAGCGCGAGGCCGAGCACCAAGTCACCCAGCACCTCGTCGTTCCATACCAGATTGAAGTAAGCGACACCCGCCGGTTTCACTGATGCCGCCAGCGGGTGTGCCTTCTGGTAGGTGTCCGCCGCCCGAATCACCTGGCGCATGGCTTCCGCGTCCCATGTCTTGAGCTGTACCCACAGATTGGCTTTCTGGAACGTGGGATCGACCACGTTATCCAGGTCGGCGGGTTTGGCCGACATGCTGAACAGGAACAGATATTGGCCGACCATGTCCTGAGTTTCCGGAACCGTGTCGAATTTCTGCTCGTCATCGTGCAGCACGCGGTTGATGCGTTTCACGTAATCGGCGACAGAGAAGGTTTTACCCACCACCGGCAGGGTTTCCAGGTGGCGCTGCAACCCTTCCAGCCAGCGCATGGCCTCCGGTCGTTTCATGAATTCTGGTTCGTTGGACTGCACCACCAGATAGCCGAGCGATGTACCACCGAGCGCTTGGTTCATCGCCGTGTCGGCTATGCGGATTTCGCTCGACGGCTTGAACCAGGCCACCAGATTGTTGTTGACGTGAATCTTCGTGGTGCCGACGATGGCCACTGTTATTAGTGCCAAGCCCATCAGCGCGGTGGCCAGCGGACGCGTCGCGCCCAGTTTGGCAATACGGTGCAGGAAGCGCGCGGTACGGTTCAGTTCCACGCTCTCGCTCTCGGCGGCTTTGGCGATCTTCTCTTCCCCGACGAAGGTGAGGATGGCCGGAATCAGGCTGAAGGAGAACAGACGCAATACGATGGTGCCGAAAGCGATCAGCCCGCCGAATACCTGCACCGGCACGATGTTCATGAACAGCAGCACGGCAAAACCCGCCGTGGTGGCGAGCGCGGTGAAGCGCACCGGACGGCTCACCGCCGCCATGGTTTCGCGGATCGCCGTGAGCTTGTCGCGTTTCTCGCGGTAGCGGAAATAGAACTCGTTGAAGATGTGGATGCTGTCGGTGGCGATGGCCATCAGGAACACCGGCGCCATCGAGCTCATGATATGCACCGGATAACCGACGCCGATCAGCGCCCCCATGCTCCAGATGACCGCCGCCATAGACACGCCCATCATCGCGCAGGAGAGCGCGAGGTTGCGGAACATAAGCTGAATCGCGGCGAACATGATCATGCCGGCGATGGGCGCAAAGATGGCCATCAGCTTGAACATCTCGGCGCCGAAGGTATCGCGCGCCACCGGGTCGCCCGCGACGTAATAGCGCTCCGGCCCGTTCTCGCTGGACACGATCTCGCGGATATTGGCGGCGATGACTGCGCCGTTGGAGCCTTTCTCCAGCGGCACATAGATGGCCGTGGTCTTGCCGTCCTTCGAGATCACGCGGTCAACCAGCAGCGGATTGCCGAACAGCGCGGTGCGCAGCGCTTCCACTTCCGCATCTGTCTGTGGCGCGCCCGGCATGAGCGGCCCGACTTTCAAAGTGCCAGCCTCCGCCGTGACATTGGTGATGGTGGTGAAGCTGTTTACATCGCGGCTCGCCACGCCGTCCAGCTTGATGATTGCGTCGGTGACGCGGGCGATGCGACCGAGGGTTTCCCGGTTGAGCACGCCCGCATTGTTTTCCACGCCGACGACGATAGTGTCCTCGTACAGCGCAAACGTCTTGTCCACCTCGTCGTTCCACACGCGCACGTCGGAGTTTTCCGGCAGCATGTGCTTCGGGTTGGTATCCGTGGCGATACGCGGAAACTGGGTGAGAAACAGCAGCGTCAGCGCCACCGTCGCCCAGACAACCAGCTTCGGGCGGCGGATGGAAAATTCAACGAGCGAGAATTTGAACATGTGATCCCCTTTGTGCGGCCTAGTGTTGTTACCAGCGGTCAGAAAAGCGGTAGATACAGTGTTTCTCGCACAGGATTTTCCGCATACTTGTGATAATCAATTCGTCTTCTCCCGATTCAGTGCGATACGGGCGCGAAATACGTCATAGGCAATGGGTTCCTTGTTCTCATAGCCGATTCGCCGTCTGCGTTTTTCGTCGAGCAGGTGATACTGTACTTGCGCCTCCACCGCCACCGCCGTTGGATTACGCCGAAGATCGACATCAAACTGGAAGACTCTGGGCTGCCATCGCGGCAAGCGGGTATCCCGCAGATCGACGATAAACGGGCGCCACATGATGCTCCGCTTCATGACATGGTCGTCTTCGCGCAACACGGCACCACTCTGATCCACAAGACGGATAGTTGCGGTCAGGTGCCGATCCGGCGTCCCGGTCGGCAGATAATGCGCAGCACCAGTATTGGTCAGCGTCAGTGTGAAGGAGCGTTTGCCGGGTGAGGGTGCAGGCGCTTCGCGCAGTGCAGTTTCCAGCCCTTGTTTCACCATTTCCGGATCGTGCCCGCCGCGCCACAGATGTTTGCGCACGGTCCGAACCTGCCCGCCCGCGACCAGGGGCCGCTCGGTGAGCGGCATGTGGCATTGGATGCAGTCGGGTGATGCGTCGCCCGGCTTGGCGGCAT
This sequence comes from Gallionella sp., assembly GCA_030700315.1. Classification (GTDB taxonomy): domain Bacteria; phylum Pseudomonadota; class Gammaproteobacteria; order Burkholderiales; family Gallionellaceae; genus Gallionella. The sequence continues at coordinate 5,481 of JAUYJO010000021.1, read as the reverse complement.
CGCGGCCAACGGTGCTGCTCGCAGCAACAGGCGGGGTGTCCTTTGTCGCGCCCGGTGTGTTGCTGATCTCGGCGACGGTTCCACATGGCGGGAACCGGAAAAACGTGTCCCAGCGATTTCCGCCCACGACATGGCATTTGAAGCAGACCTCATTGGAATTGGCAATTTTTTCTACGGGATGCGCCGCATCCCCGCTGCCGAAGGTTCCGATAATCTTGCCATTACGGAGGTGGCAGGCTACGCAGGTGACGCCCTCATGCTGCAACTGTGCATCAAACGCCGGATTAGGCTCCAGGATTGGCTGCCATTTCTCATCGTCACTGAATCCAACGACCTTGTGCTCCTGCTGCCGATCTAACGGAATATGGCAGTTCTTGCAGACTTGCGGTTTGCCGTCAAACACCCAATCCACCTGGAAATAGGGATCGGTCCAAGCCTGGCTGTGAATACTTGTCGACCACTCCTGGTAAATCTCCTGGTGGCAACCGGCACAGCTTTTAGCACTCAAGGATTGGAGCGATGGATGCATGTCAGCGGTAGAAACCGGGCGTTCGAACGCCTCGGATACCACGAAGATGTTCATCGGACGTACCAGCCGCCAAGCTATGAGCGTAATCAGGGCGATCAGGACGATGCCGACAACTACGGTTTTTTTGTTACGGACAAACATCATGGAATGTCCCAGAATAAAAAATCACGATAATTCCCCGATCATTCCGTGGCTTCATCTTTCTACCGGGAAACCGTATTGGTTCCAAGCGGTCATTCCCCCGCGCGTCACAAGGATGCCAGAAAATCCCTTTCCTGACAGCAACTGTGCCGCAGCAGTGGAACGCTTGTCGGTGCGGCACACGATTGCGATCGGGCGCGTCAGATAGCCATCGAGTTCCGCCACCCGCTGCGGGAGCTCCTCAATGGGAATACTGCGAGCCTCTGCGATGTGGCCTTGTTCGCCGCAGAAATCCTGCGCTCCCCGAACATCAAGAACCAAAAGATCCTCGCTGGCATCCAGCTTCCTTTTGAGTTCCTCCACGCCGAGCATGGGGGTGCGGCGCATCCGGCGTATCAGGCGCGGGAGAAAAACGATCAATGCCAGCAAGCCCAGCGCCAGCAATCCCTTCTGGATGCTTCCTTCGCTGCCCGCAGCCGCCTCGCGCCCCGCATAGCCCAAATAAGTAAAAGCAATCGAACCTGGCAGCATGCAGATGTAGGAAGTGACGATGAAGTGGGACAGCTTGATCCGTGTCAGCCCTAACGCATAGTTCAGCAGATTGAAGGGGAAAAGCGGCACAAGACGCACAAAGGCGATGAAACGCCAGCTCTCCGTTTCCACCCCCTCGATCAACTGCTTGAGTCGGCCGCCGGCCTTGCGGGCAACCCAATCGGAAGCGAGATAGCGCGCAACCAGAAACGCCAGAGTTGCGCCCAGCGTGGCGCCCGTCAGGCTGTAGAATGTGCCCCACACTGGCCCGAACAGCGCGCCGCCGCTAATGGTAAGGATCGAACCGGGAAGAAATAGAACGGTCGCCGCCGCATAGAGCGCCATGAAGATCAGCGGCGCAGCAACACCGGCGTCCTGCATCCAGTTCTGGAGCGCCGTGGCGGAAAATTGCTCGCGATAGACTGCCGCCACTGCGATGCCCGCCAGAAGCGCAGCCAACAAGGTAAATCGCATCAGCTTGGCAAACCGCATTGCGCGCTCTCCTATTTCGTATTTGGCCACTAACTGACCGACGCCATGTAACGATTCACCTCTCCATGCGGTGCGATGGAATTGGGGTAAACTGAAAACCGTTTGCCATGTGCCGAAGGTTGTTCTAATATTCGCACGAACGTTTGAATAGTAGAGGTTTCCTGAAAAATGTCAACACAAAATCTCAAGCAGCAGCTTTTTGAGCAGTTCGCCCGCGTGGGCAAAGCGCTCAGCAGTCCGGTCAGATTGGATCTGCTCGAATGCCTCGGGCAAGGGCAGCGCAGCGTAGAAGCTCTGGCCGAGAAATGCGGAATACCTGTTTCGAATGCATCGCATCACCTTCAGCAACTGCGCCAGGCCGGGCTGGTGAGCGCCTACAAGGATGGGCTTTATGTCTATTACCGATTGGCGGGAGACGAGGTTATCGGCCTCTTGAACGCATTGCGGAGCGTGGCCGAACAGAACAACGCGGAGGTGGATAGGCTGATCAATACCTACCTGACCGTCAAAGATACTCTGGAGCCGGTTCTCGCCGAGGAACTGCTGGACAGGGTGCGCAAGGGGCTCGTCACCGTTCTCGATGTGCGTCCGCCCGATGAATATGCGGCAGGCCATATCGCCGGTGCCGTGAACGTGCCCCTGGCTGAATTGGAGAAGTATCTCCGCAAGCTCAAACCAAAAAAAGAAATTGTTGCGTACTGCCGGGGCCCGCACTGCGTGCTCTCCTACGACGCCGTCGAGAAGCTGCGCGGTCGCGGCATCAAGGCCCGACGCCTGAAACAAGGCTTTCCGGAATGGAAGGCCGCAGGCCTGCCGGTTGAGGCTTAACCCGGATATCGATATGGATACGAACCCGCCTGCCACACCGAAGAAATGGCCCAAGCCCGGACGCTTCGACCGCAACCTGGTGGTCATCGGCGCGGGTGCGGCGGGCTTGGTCACCGCCTATATCGCCTCCGCCGTGAAGGCCAAGGTCAGTCTCATCGAAAAACACAGGATGGGTGGCGACTGTCTCAACACCGGCTGCGTGCCGTCGAAGGCGCTGATCCGCACGGCGAAGCTGCTGTCCCACATCCGGCGTGCCGAGGAGTTTGGTATCCGCAAGGCGGAAGCCGAGTTTGATTTCGCCGAGGTCATGGAGCGTGTGCAGCGCATCGTCAAGGCCGTCGAGCCGCATGACTCAGCCGAGCGATACGCGGCGCTTGGAGTCGATTGCATCCTTGGCGAAGCCAAAATCACGTCACCGTACACGGTGGACATAAAGACCGGGAATGGAACAAGAACGCTGACGACCCGTTCCATCGTCATCGCCGCCGGCGCCCGGCCTTTTGTGCCGCCGATTCCGGGTCTTGAAGATGTGGGCTATCTCACTTCGGACACGGTGTGGAATCTGCGGCAACTGCCGCGCCGGCTGCTCGTCATGGGCGGCGGGCCAATCGGTTGCGAGCTCGCGCAATGTTTCGCCCGCCTCGGGGCGCAGGTCACCCAGGTGGAAATGCTGCCCCGGATCATGTTCCGCGAGGATCCCGAAATATCCGACATGGTGATGCAATCCTTCAAAGCGGAAGGGATCGACGTGCGCGTCGGGCATAAAGCCAAATGGTTCGTGGTCGAGAACGGCGAGAAGATACTGATTGCCGAGCACGACGGCATCGAGGTGCCCATTCCGTTCGATGCCGTGCTGGTTGCCGTAGGGCGTACCGCGAATACGACCGGCTACGGACTGGAGGAACTCGGCATTGCGACGACCAGAACCGGCACAGTGGGAACCAATGGCTACCTGCAGACGATCTACCCGAATATTTATGCCTGCGGCGATGTCGCCGGGCCATACCAGTTCACCCACGCCGCAGCACATCAGGCTTGGTACGCTGCCGTGAACGCATTGTTCGGATGCTTCAGGAAGTTCAAGGTGGACTATTCGGTGATGCCCTGGGCCACCTTCACCGACCCCGAGGTGGCGAGGGTCGGATTGAACGAGACCGAAGCAAGAGAGAAGAATATTCCGTATGAGGTCAGCGTGTTCCAGCTTGACGACCTGGATCGCGCCATCGTCGATGGCGAAGCGCGCGGCCTCGTCAAAGTGCTGACCGTCCCCGGAAAAGACCGGATTCTCGGGGTGACTATCGCGGGCGAAAGCGCGGGCGATGTGATCGCCGAATTCGTGATGGCAATGCGGCAAAACATCGGCCTCAGCCGGATTCTCGGCACCATCCATATCTATCCGACACTGGCCGAGGCGAACAAATATGCGGCGGGTGTCTGGAAGAAGGCGCATGCGCCGGAAGGCCTGCTCAAATGGGTGGAACGCTATCACGCCTGGATGCGGCGCTGAGCGCGGTCATGGCAGGAGATATCTGCGCTCACGACACTTGCCCAACCCGGTAAGCGGCACAAGGTAATCGCGACCGAGCAAACACCACCATTCAATCAGTTTGAGGAATACGCCATGCATAAAATCGTCCAGGACTATTACGGCAAACAGCTACAAAATTCAGGCGACCTGAAAACCTCTGCCTGTTGCGATGCGTCAAACGTGCCGGGCTGGCTCAAGCCGCTATTGGCGCGTATTCACCCCGAAGTGATGTCGCGCTATTACGGCTGCGGTCTGGTTTGCCCGCCGCTGTTGGAGGGCTATCGCATTTTGGACTTGGGGAGCGGTTCTGGTAGGGATGTCTATGCGCTGGCACAACTGGTGGGCGCGTGCGGCCAAGTGGTCGGCGTGGACATGACGGAAGAACAGCTTGAGGTTGCAGAAAATTATCGCGCCCATCACATTGATGCGTTTGGTTTTGACAACGTGATGTTCAAGCAGGGCTACATCGAGAAACTCGATGAGCTCGGACTGGAGTCAAATAGTTTCGATGTCATCGTGTCGAACTGCGTGATTAACCTCTCTCCCGACAAGGATGCGGTATTGCGCGAAGTGCATCGCCTGCTCAAGCCGGGCGGGGAATTCTATTTCTCCGATGTCTATGCCGACCGGCGGGTGCCGGATGCGGTGCGTAACGATCCCGTGCTGTACGGCGAATGCCTGGGGGGTGCGCTTTACTGGAACGATTTTTTGCGGCTGGCACATCGCCATGGGTTTGCTGACCCACGCCTGGTCGAAAGCCGACCGCTGTACATAACCGATCCGAAACTCGCACCACGCGTGGGTAATCTGCGTTTCTACTCGGCCACCTACAGATTATTCAAACTGAACGGGCTGGAATCCGCCTGCGAGGATTACGGGCAAGCCGTAGTTTATCGCGGCACGATACCCGATCACGCGCATCGCTTCATCCTCGATGGGCATCACGATATCGAGGCCGGGCGCATTTTCCCGGTATGCGGCAACACCTGGCGCATGTTGCATGACACACGCTTCCGGCAACACTTCGAGTTCATCGGCGACTTCAGCCAGCACTATGGGATTTTCCCCGGATGCGGCAGTGACATACCGTTTGTGCAAGATAAAAGTTCAGCTACTTCAGGCTGTTGCTGAATAGGGCGAGGCTCTTGTTTCTGCTGTGTCACAAAGCGATCAAGAAATGCAAGGCAAGGAAAAATCGGGCGAAAAAGCGGGATTTGCATGGAGTAAATGAGCATTTGAGTCCGATTTTAACGCTGCAATACGCCCTTCAGCGCTTTGTGACGCAGTTGAATTAGGGATGCAGAAATTGTAAAAGTACCTTTTATGAACCGGGGGCGGGTTTCGTAGATACTCTGTTCGAAGGCAAGCATTTTTTCAGTATTTTTCGCACTTTCAACCTCAAGCTGGAATAGCGTAAAAACGGGTGTTGTCG
>JAUYJO010000019.1 GCA_030700315.1 Gallionella sp. | reverse complement strand
AAATGTATTGCGATTGGCTGTGACTCGCCGACGACGGCAATGGTTCGAGGGGCTTTGGGCTCAAGCCGCAATCGATCCCGGCCTGCATCGGTTCGGGCATGAATGAGGGATGATTATTTCTAATGGACAATCTGGGTTAATCCTCCATGCGACCGATTTCGGCGAGTTTCTGTTTCAGCACGAGCTTGTCCAATTTTTCGATGGGCAGGTTCATGAACAACTGGATGCGCCGCGCCAGTTGATCGGCGGCCTTTTTGAACGCCGCGCGCCGGGCTTCTTCACCCTCGACATGCGCCGGGTCGGGGATGCCCCAATGCGCCGTGGCGGGCTTGCCAGGCCATAGCGGGCAGGTTTCTCCGGCGGCGTTGTCGCACACGGTGAAGATGAAATCGAACTCCGGCGCGCCGGGAGCGGCAAATTCGTCCCAGCTTTTGCTGCGCAGCCCTTCGACGCTGTAGCCTTGCTGTCGCAGCCATTCCATTGCTCCCGGATTGACTCTTCCCACAGGTTTGCTGCCCGCGCTATAGGCTTTAAATTTTCCTTTGCACAATGTATTGAACAGCACTTCGCCGAGAATACTGCGCGCGGAATTGCCGGTACATAACACCAGCACGTTGTAAATTTTGTCTTGCTGCATTTCGTTTTCCTTTTATAAAATTACGCAAACCGGGCAAAGCGCGGCGAGATGTGGCGCAATTTCAGTAGCGGCGCTTCGCTCATGGCTTTATCGGGAGTGGTCATTGCCGCTTGCCGATAGTCGTGGTCGCGACTCATGTGGGCGCATCCGGTATGCAACAATCGCCGCGCCCTTCCTGGATCGGCGGGCACGGCACGCTGCCGTAAGAACAGAACACGCAACAATCGCCCGGCTTGGGCTTGAGCAGTGCCTTGCAAGCCGGGCATTCGTAAAACCACTGGCAGGCGTCGGAGGGCATGGCCAGCAGCTCGGCGTGACCACAGGCAGGGCAAGTCAGCAGGGATTCCAGTTTGATTGTCATATTGCAGATAGCAACTTCAGTTGCGGTGGGCCTTTGTTTATAGCCAGCCAGCGCGCCGCGTCGCGGTAATCAAAAATACGGGAAACTCCCGGATGCCTTGCCCGGCAACCTCCCTGCTCATGGTCGTCGCCGTCGTGTCGCGGACATCGCAAAAACCGGCATCGTGCAGGAGTTGCTTCAATGGCTCGCGGTCGAACCCGAAGTGGAATACGCCTGTTTTATCGCTATGGAACGAGCCGTCTTCCGCATCAAGGTCGGCGAAACACACCTGACCACCCGTGCGCAGCAGGTTGAACCACTCCTTGAACACAGCTAAAGTATCCGGCACATGGTGCAGCGTCATGCTGCTCACGATGAGATCGTAACTTCCTTCCGCATGCTCGCCTTTTTCAAAATCGGCGAACCGGGTATAGACGTTTTCAAGTGCCTGCAACTCGATCTTGTCTTGCAACGCGCCCAGCATGCCCCGAGAACTGTCAACACCCGTAATTGATTTCACCAGGGTTTGCAGTTTGAGGGTAAGCAATCCCGTGCCGCAGCCAAAGTCCAGCGCCTCCATGTCCTTTGTGAGTTTGACTTCCCGGACGATTGCGGCAGCCACGTCGTTCGCCAGCTTGACTCTGCCGGGGTTCGAGTCCCATTTCGCCGCCTCGCTGTCAAAATCTTTGCGTATTTCTGGTTTCATTGTCATTCCAGCTTTTCGTTATTAAGGGATGCAGAAATTGTAAAAGTACCTTTTATGAATCGGGGGCGGGTTTCGTAGGTCGGGATTCATCCCGACAGAGCGCCGCATAACCCAACCCCGTCGGGGTGAATCCCGACCTACATCATCGTGAGACTCATGACCAAACGGTACGTTTGTAATTTCTGTATCCCTAAGTATTACAAAATTCGCGACAACCGTTCCGTTCGCGCCGATGCTTCGCCCTCCGATATTCGCTACCTCGCCTGCTTGCAGGCATCCGGATTTCCGCCGCAACAGTTTTCCGTCAGGTACGCCACCATCCCGTTCATCACCGTAAAATTCGCGGCGTAATAAATAAAGCGCCCGTCCTGCCTGCTGTCCAGCAACCCGGCGTGGCTGAGCGTTTTGAAATGGAACGACAATGTAGCCGGTGACACTTTCAGTTTTTCGGCCACCTGCCCTGCCGCCATGCCTTCCGGGCCGCGCGCCACCAGCAGGCGATAAATCGCCAGGCGTGTGGGTTGCGCCAAAGCCGCCAATGCCTTCACCACTTGAGCCGGTTTCATCAGATCACGTTTCCATTGTTAAACAATTATTAAAATATCTGGCGCAATTAAAACAAAAAATATTTGCGGGCGCAACCCTCTTTTCCACAACGTGCGCTCCGTAACCAATCTGCAACATCGCCTTAACCCAGCCGAAACATCCGGCCATTATCCTGCCGCTCACCCCATCCACAGGACATTCCCGATGAAAACGCTTCAGGACATATTGAACCAGCGCAGCCTTTCCGCGCTGTTCCAGCCCATCATGAATATTTCCGACGGCACATTTCTCGGCTTCGAGGGGCTGATACGCGGCCCGGCCGACAGCCCGCTGCATTCGCCGATCAATCTGTTCGCGGCGGCCAAGCAGCAGGGGCTTTCCCTGGAAATCGAAATGCTGTGCCGACAGATCGTGCTGGAATCTTTTTTCCTACAAGATCTGCCCGGTAAATTATTCCTGAACGTCAGCCCGGAAGCGTTGACCCACCCCAGTTTCAAAGACGGGCAAACGCTGTCCTATCTCGAGACTCTCGGCATCGACCCGCAACGGATCATCATCGAAATCACCGAAAATCAGCCCACCTTCGATTTCGAAGGGATGCGCAACGCGCTGCTGCACTACCGGGGCATGGGTTTCCAGATTGCGCTGGATGATCTGGGCGAAGGCTTTTCGAGCTTGCGGCTGTGGTCGGAATTGCGCCCCGAATTTGTAAAAATAGACATGCATTTCGTGCAAGGCGTCAATGCCGACCCGCTCAAGCAGCAATTCATCAGGTCGATCCAGAGCATCGCACTCAGCTCCGGCACGCAGGTGATTGCGGAAGGAATCGAAACGGCTGCCGAATTCAGAGTGATACGGGATATCGGCATCGCGTGCGGGCAGGGCTATTTTATTGCCCGCCCCAACCCCATCCCGCCTCTGAATCTGTCCGCCGAAGTCGGCTGTCTGGTCAACACGCACTGCGCCGCCGAACAGCCCTACAGCAGCAAACGCAGCATCACGGTGGAAACGCTGCTACATTATGTGGAACCCGTCCAGCCGGACAACGAAATCGAAAAAATCTTCGCCTGTTTTTCCGCCAACAAGGATTTGCGCGCCATCCCAGTCGTGAAGCATGGGCGTCCCGTCGGCCTGATTAACCGCTATGAGTTCGTGGACAACTTCGCGAAGCCTTTCCACCGCGAACTGCTCTGCAAGAAACCCTGCAAGGACATAATGAACACGGAGCCGCTGCTGGTGGAGAAATCCACTCCTATCCACGAATTGAGCAACTTCCTGAGTGAATCGGGAATCAAGCATTTCACCGACGGCTTCATCATCACCGAGCAAGGCCGCTACATCGGGCTCGGCACCGGGCAGAGCCTGCTGCGCGAAATCACCAATGCGCAGATCGAAACCGCGCGTTACGCCAACCCGCTGACCCTGCTGCCCGGCAACGTCCCGATCAACGAGCATATCGATTTCCTGCTGCAATCCGGAAAATCGTTCGCCGTCTGCTATGGCGACCTGGACCACTTCAAACCCTTCAACGATGTGTACGGCTACCGCAAAGGCGACGAGATGATCCAGTTCACCGGCAAGCTGCTCGACGATGCCTGCGACCCGCAACACGATTTTATCGGCCATATCGGCGGCGACGATTTTATTCTGGTCATGCAAAGCCCGGATTGGGAAAAACGTTGCAATCAGGCGCTGGCTCACTTTGCGCAAGCCTCGCTGGTAATGTTTGTAGCAAGGCATCGCTCTGGCGGCGGTTACTCGAGCGAAGACCGTCAGGGCCGTGTCGTTCACCACCCGCTGCCCACGCTCTCGATTGGCGTAATCTGGGCTACCCCGGAGACGTTCCACTCGCACCATGAAATAGCCGAAGCCGCCACGATCGCCAAGAAAATGGCCAAGAAAAAACCTGGCAACAGCCTGTTCATCGAGCGGCGCGAATCGGCGCATCCCGCAATGGCGGAAGCCAATTATGGATAAGCGCTTGCCTAGCCTCCCGCTCAGCCTGTTCAGAGGCGGCCGCCTCGCCCTGCACCTTTTCCATGCGGTGCTGCTGGCGATTTTTTACCCGCATCTGAACCAGACAAAACGCCGCCGCATTCTGAAAACATGGAGCCGGCAACTGCTGGACATCCTCAACATCGGCATTCGCACCGAGGGAGAATGGCCGGTGCGCGGCGAGGGCGGTTACCTGGTCGTCGCCAACCATATCTCGTGGTTGGACATCTTCGTGTTGAACACCATCTATCCATCGCGATTCATCGCCAAGGCGGAAGTGCGCAACTGGCCGATCATCGGCTGGCTATGCAAACGCAGCCACACTATTTTTATCGAGCGCGCCATGCGCCAGAATGCCGCATCGATCAACCGGCGCGTCAGCGTTCTGCTCGAACAGGGAATTTGCGTGGGGTTGTTTCCGGAAGGCACTACGACAGACGGCACGCGCGTCGGGCATTTTCACTCTGCGCTCATCCAGCCCGCGATTGACGCAGGTGTCATGCTTTGCCCGATTGCCCTGCGCTACCAGGACGAGAATGCAAGGCAAAGCAGCGCTGCCACTTTCACCGGTGACACGACGCTCGCGCATTCGATATGGCGCATCCTGCGCAGCCCGCGTTTCGACGTCTTGCTGGTGTTCACTCCCGTGCTGGAGACCGTCGGCGTGAACCGTAGAGTGCTGGCACGCGCCGCGCAGGAGACCATTTCGCAAGGGCTGCAAAAAATTGCCGCCATGCGGCAAGTACCGGAACAACAGACAGCCTCCGCCATTCCTCAAGCGCTACTCCAGGCGCAATCCAGTTATGCATCGCTCGTCCTTCCGCTTTCTAACCGACTGCCCAAGTAGTGATTTCACAAACTCTTCATATTCCCGCCATCACGCTGCAACAGGGATTCAATAACCTGCTCGCATCTTCAACCAACCAAGGAGTTGCAATGCTGGAACTCAACCGTCAAATTCAACCCGCAGTCAAACACCGCCTGACAGCCAGCATGGCGCGCAACGAACTGGAAATACTGGAGGCGCAACGTCTGCGCTACAAGGTGTTTGGCGAAGAAATGGGTGCGAACTTGCCCAGCGCAAAGGAAGGGATAGACCGCGATATTTTCGACAAATACTGCGAGCATTTATTGGTGCGTGAAAGCGATGCGAACAGAGTAGTAGGCACCTACCGCATCCTTTCTCCCGATCAGGCGAAAAAAATTGGTGGCTACTATGCACAGACCAAATTCGATTTGACCCGTTTGCTGCATCTCAGCGATCGCATGGTGGAGGTGGGGCGTTCCTGCGTGCATTGGGATTACCGCGATGGCGCGACCATCACCCAGCTATGGGGCGGCTTGGCGCAATACATGCAGCAAAGCGGCCATGAATACCTGATCGGCTGCGCCAGCATCGGCATCGCGGACGGCGGTCATGTCGCGGCCAGCATCTATCGCAAACTGCACCGTATCTATGCAGCCCCCATCGAATACAGCGTATTCCCCCGCAACCCGCTACCGCTACACGCGCTGAACCAGCACCTCGATGCGCCGATCCCGCCGTTGCTCAAAGGCTATCTGCGCCTTGGGGCTTATATCTGCGGCGAACCGGCATGGGATGCGGAATTCAATACCGCCGATTTGTTGATCCTGCTGCCGATGTCGCGCATGAGCGACCGCTGTGCAAAGCACTTTCTCAAAACATCAAAACAGTTTCTAAAAACGCAAACCGACAAACCGTGCTTGAACGGCTGATGGCTTGTAACCGGATATATAACAGGAGTGCATGATGGAATTGACATGGACAGAGCAGTTGAGTGTCGGGAATGCGGTTATCGATGCCGATCATAAGGAACTGATTGAATTGGTCAACTACATAGCCCACGTGACTAAAGCAAGGGACAGTTTTGAATTGTCACGAGCACTTAAACTGTTCAAGG
>JAUYJO010000012.1 GCA_030700315.1 Gallionella sp. | reverse complement strand
CGGTGAAACGTAAAACTTTACTCAACCTCCTATACAGCATTTCAGTAAATTCGATCATACAAGGTCGGGCTTCGCCCGACATCTTTATCCGGCGGGTAGAACCCGCCCTACGATAATGCTCTATTGATCGGGAATTGGAATTACTTGGCTCAGATCGAAGTAGTACGCTTGAAAATAGCCACAACGCGGGAACCGTACCCAGCCTTTCCGGCTATATACCGGGTACTTCAGAATTTTGACCAACGCTTTCAAATGCACCACATGGCATGTGGTGCATTTCATTGACCGTTCTTTCGTTCGCGGGTAGGATTGCGCCCTTTAATGAAGGGCGGGTTAATTATGGCACGTCGCAAACTGGTTGCAGGAAATTGGAAGATGTATGGCGCGCTGGCTCAAAATACCGGTTTGCTGAGTGCAGTGCGCAGCGGGATGGAACAAATCCGAAATGTCGATTGCGCAGTTTGCGTGCCATTTCCTTATTTATCCCAGGCGCAACAGGAGCTGTCAGGTAGCCATGTGAAGTGGGGCGCGCAGGATGTGCATCAGATGGAAAAGGGTGCCTATACCGGTGAGGTGTCAGCCGCGATGTTGCGTGATTTTGGCTGTAGCTATGTAATCGTCGGGCACTCGGAGCGGCGCGCTTATTACAATGAGACCAGCCATTTGGTGGCCGAGAAGTTTCTGGCTGCGCAGCAAGCGGGGATTATGCCTATTCTGTGCGTTGGCGAGACGCTGGAGCAGCGCGAAAGCGGCATTACCGAGAGCGTGGTTGCCGGGCAGTTGGATGCGCTGATCCAGTTGGGCGGGGTACAGGTGTTGCGCAATGCGGTGGTGGCTTATGAGCCGGTATGGGCAATTGGCACCGGAAAAACTGCCACAGCGGCGCAGGCTCAGGCGGTACATGCATTTATTCGTCAGCGTGTTGCGTCTCACGATAGTCAAATAGCGGCGGAGTTGTGTATACTCTACGGTGGCAGCGTGAAGGCGAATAATGCGGCAGAATTATTTGCAATGTCGGATATTGATGGCGGGTTAATCGGTGGCGCAGCCCTGGTGGCTGATGATTTTCTGGCGATTTGCCGCGCGGGTGCCCGGACCTAAGTTTTTGTACCGGACAGGTTTGATATTGTCTTTAGAAGTTTTTAATAATAGTTTGCAGGAGTAGGGTGTGGAAACATTGGTTTGGGTGGTGCATGTTTTAACGGCAGTAGTGTTGGTTGGCCTGGTGCTGATGCAGCATGGCAAGGGTGCCGACATGGGCGCAGCGTTCGGCACCGGTTCGGCCGGCAGCCTGTTCGGCTCCAGCGGTTCCGCAAATTTTCTCAGCCGCAGCACGGCAGTCGCTGCGACGCTGTTTTTTGTTACCAGCCTGTCGCTGACTTATATTTATTCCCATCCCGCGCAACTGCAAGGGGTGATGGATAAAGTCGAGCCGGCAGCCATACAGGCGACCCCGGCAGCACCTGCGGCTAACCCTGCCGACGAATCCAAGTCCAGGGAGATTCCAAAATAATTTTTTTGCAGTAGCATGGCCGATGTGGTGAAATTGGTAGACACGCTATCTTGAGGGGGTAGTGGCGCAAGCCGTAGCAGTTCGAGTCTGCTCATCGGCACCATGTATGTTTAAGCAGGTATGGTTTCATATCAAAACCAATAAAAATAATAAATTCGATCCGTGTTTTTTCGCTTAGCTCCCGCAACATGTGGCGCATTTTTATGGCTTCACGGGAGAATTTCAAATCGATTCAAGTCGACAAAGTAAATCGCATTCTTAATGGGGTGATTGTCCCGTTGAAACAATGAGGCATAGCGCTCCAGCTGTTGGCAAAATTCCAATTATTTCGCATCAAGCGTGGAAATGCCGTCCCAGTTTTCTGGTAAACCAGTATTTTTAAAATCCAGAAGGCGATTTGCAAAAGCTTGCGCCACTGGGTCATTCGTATAGTTTCCCAGCACAGCGTTCCAGCGCTCCATGGCCAATTCCCACTCGCCATTGCGGTATGCTGCCAGGGCGGATTCAGTGAGTTGCGTTAAGAGGGCGTCTTCGCAGGGTGTGTAGATTCCGATGCCTAGCTGTTTTCCCTTGACTCGCACGGTATCTATTTGGCGAAAACCTGTTTTTCCGGTAACGGCTTTGACGACCGCTTCGGACACCAGAATGCCAGTGCCATAAAACTTGTTCACCCCCTCTAACCGGGAGGTCAGGTTCACCGCATCGCCTATGGCGGTGTAGTCAAAGCGGTTGTCGCCACCCAGATTGCCGACGATACACTCGCCGCGGTGAACGCCGATGCGCATGCACAACTCAGGGCCGCCGTCGGCCAATATTTCCCTGCGCATGATGGCAATTTTCTCCTGCATTTCGATAGCCACCTCGACGGCATGCAGAGATTGATCCTGGTCGGGAACCGGAGCGCCCCAAAATGCCATCACCGCATCGCCGATAAATTTGTCCACCGTGCCGTGGTGGCGCAACACGACCTCGGTCATTTCACTCAAGTGGCGGTTCAATATTGCTGCGACCTGTTCCGCCTCCATTACCTCGGAAATGCTGGTAAAACCGGCCAGGTCGGTAAAAATCAGGGTTAACTCACGCCGTTCGCCGCCGAGCTTCAATTTCTCCGGTTGAGCCAGCACCTCTTCCACGATTGCAGGGGCGACATATTTTGAGAAAGCATGTTTGATCTGGCGGCGTTGCTGTTGCTCGAAAAAATAGGCCACGCTGCCCTGAGCCAGGTAAACCAGGCATACGGTCAATATCGCCCCGGCCGCGGGCAACCAAACCTGCGGTTCGACGAAGAGGGTGTAATCGACCGCTACAATGCAACCGACAAGAAGGAGCGCGACAATTCCGCTTGGCAAAGGCTTCCAGCGGCGCATCAGGGTAATGGAAATCGCCGCCGCAACAAACCATAGCAACAATGACCAACTGCGTGGAGCCTCCTGCAAGGTATCGCCATTCACCATGTTGGCAATCAGGTTGGCCTGGATTTCGGCTCCGGGCATCAGTTGATGGTTTTGCCAGAAGAAGGGCGTCTGGAACATGTCCGATTGGGCGCTTCTCACTTCGGTCGTGGCTTTCAGATCGCGACCGACAATAACGATGTTGTCTTGCAGATATTCTTTCCAGTTGGGCGACAAATATTTGTCAGGTTCGAGGAGCTGGTAATACGGGATGTAAGTGAAAGTGTGGGCATCGCCTAGATAGCGGATACGCGCGTTGGGGAGCGTGCCCAATTGCGCCACGACACCAGGAGAACGCTTGTCCAGCAGGGAAAGAACCTTGACCCCAAAGGCATCCTGGCTGTCCGGCACTTGGCGCTGCACTCCATCAGGGTCGATTTGCACCGATGCAAAACCGGTCACGGCTCCCGCTTCTCTGAACAGACCGAGCGGCTCCACCCGCAACCATTGGCGCACACTGCCGGTCTCGTCATAGACCATGTCCGCGGCCAGTACCACATTGCCTTGGCGCCGGATGGCTTCGGCGAAAGCGCTATCTTCCGCAGGCGATGTCGGTTCGCTGAAGACCACGTCGAAGCCCACCACTGCCACACCGGCTTCTCGTAGATTATCCAGCAACTGCCCATGTAGGCTGCGCGGCCACGGCCATTGTTGCTTGATCTTGGCAAAAGAAGGCTCGTCGATCCCGATGATTGTGATGGGCAGGTTTACCGCATTGGGCGCAGTTGCGACAATGAGCTGGTCAAACAGCTTAAGCTCGATGTTTTGCCAAAGGCGGGTGGAACCAATTAACAGGGAAATGACGGCAGCAACAATTCCAAGCCAGGGCAATCCCAAGCGCTGAAGCCCGGCTAAAATTCCGGATAGAAAAAAACGGTCTGCCATTTCAACCGTTGCTGCTAGAAGCGGTAAAGCATCTGAGCCGTGAGGGAGGCAGAATGCCTCGATGCCGAGCTTTTGTTGGGATGCAGGTTATTGACAAGCATTTCGAATGCCCACGACTTATCGACACTTTCCCATCTGCTTTGCAAGCCAAAATTCCAGCCCGCAGCAAGCGGTTGGGTGTTGGCCTCATCCTTATAACGGCTGCTGCGATAGGTCGAGACCAACCCCAACTGCCAGCGTGCCGAAGGTATCCAGTTCGCCCCCAGGTTTAAAATATGGCGCGACAGCCAAGGAACCTGATTGCCCTGAAACCCTGCTCCTGTATTGCGGCTGTGATTGTTGTTGTAGCGCAGGCTACCCGAAAGAGTGTCCGAAAAAACCCGATTGATGGCAATACCCGCTGAATCCACAACAGCGGAGCCAAATTCCGGCGTAGCCTCCCAGATATCTTGTGCCGCGAGCGAATGTTGTGTGACGTTGCGCAGGCGCTTCAAGTCCGAGAGGCCAAAATCGCCGATGAAATTGCCCGCAGCATTGGTCAGGTTGCTGACGCGCTTACTGTCCAAGAACCCCTGCACGAAAATTCCAGTATTCATTTCCAGTTCATACTGGGCGCGAATGCGCTGGAGATGTCCGCCAAGTGAAACCATACGATCATCCACGGGAATGCCAACAGTATCGACGGTGGCAAGTGTATTTACCGAAGCCGGACGCCGCCAAACTTGCGCAACCACGCGCAATGTATGGTTAGGAGCAGGATTCCAGGCAAAGCCGAGGCGCGGATTCCACTCTGAAAAATCCTGGTCGTCGCGTTGCCGGGGCATCTGAAAAAGGGGAAACGGATCGGCGGATATGCTTATATCGCTCCATTGCCGTTTGCTCAGGCGTATATGAGAGAGGTCCGCCTGGAAGCGCCAATTATCGTTAAGCCTAGTGTTGCCGGAGACGTAAACCTCCGCAGTCCTGACATCATCATCCCCGAGCATTAGCAAGTTCCCTGGCGGCAATCTGGATCCTTCCAACATCGGCACCGGCGATGCATCGATAGCAATAGCAAATGGTTTTTGTTGGCGTCCGCTTTCGCCACCCCATGAGATTTGCCAATCTTTCGTAAAATCAAATGTATGGCGCAGCTGAATGTCATTCTGATCGGCAGTGGAGACATAGCGGCTGATGCCAACCTTGGGCGAATAGCAACCCCCTAACGGTGCACACAGAGCGGGTTGACCAAGGACATCGAAAATAATATCCATATATTTGTTGAAATAATTTGCCATGTCTGGCAAAAAGAGATTTCCGCCTGCCCCTGCCGCATCTCTGCCGCTGCCGGCCTTCACCCACAACAATGACGTTGGGGAAAATTTGTAGCTGGCACCCAGATCCACGCGGCTGATGTTGTCATTGAGGGTGACATCGAGCGGATTGTCGCCAGTCACGGTATTTTTTGCATCCACAGAGAAATTGTTGGCGAACAGGAAAGTGCTAAATTCATAGCTGGGCCGCGCACCCAAGCCGACAGTATAGGTATTGCCATTGCCCCGCATATCGGTGTAATCGGGGCGAACCTGTACGGGTTCGGCGGATACAAAGTAGCTGAACGGCACGGGTGATGCGCTATAGCCATTGGCAGCCAGATTCATGCCGAGCCCCCTGGTGTCTTCCCTTTTCAGGGCCATGCCGACATGCGCATATTGCCCCGGGCTGGCAACCATTGTATTGAAGCGGTTTGAGGCGCCGAAAACCGTCGGGTCAGTAAGAAAACCCAGGAACAGTTCCGAGTTCTTGTTGAATTCGCCGCTGTAGCGATCTGCCAGAAACAGGTGGCTCCCGGCCCAGTAGGGCGTGTAGGAGTTGTGGGCATAGGCCTGCGACCAATCTTCCATGCCGAAGCGCGCCAATGAAGTGCCGATATTGGCATTGCCCTTTTGGTCGTTGAGCAGCTGGTTCAGCGACTTGAGATAGGGCATTAGATCCGAAGCACGGCGCGCGGCGGCTATCGCCGCGCCGAAATCGAGCCGGTCTGTCGCAGCCATGCTCATCATCATGTGCGGCATCGGATCTCTGGGGTCGAGCTCTGCGGCACGCCCGAACATTTCCATCGCTCTGGGGTAGTTGCCCAGCTGGTAGTAGGCAACACCGGTGTACAGCGCGCCCCTTGCGTAGCGCGGCTCGATCACACCGGACTTCAGGAAAGATTCCAGCGCGGCGTTTGGATCGCCGCGCTTCAACTGGAGAATACCAAGTCCGGTAAGTGACACGTAATCGTCAGGCTGCTGTGCCAGTGCATCATGGAAAGCCTTTTCGGCCGAATCAAACTCATTGGCAAAAGATCTCAAGGTTCCCAGTTCACCTTGGTAACCGGTGCCAACAGGATTAATCCCAGATAATCCATTGGGGCGTAGGTCGGGCTTCAACCCGACATGTCGGGTTAAAACCCGACCTACAACCCATTGATTTTCAATACCCCAATAGCTAATGAACTATCTGGGTTAATCGCAATGGCACGATTGAGCGATTTCAGTCCGTCTTTCACCGCTTCGCGCTCGGCATCGACCCGGCCAACACCGAACCACGCATCGGCGTTATTCGGCGCAACCGCAAGCGCCTGCTGATAGGCACTCTTCGCGCCGGCCGCATCGCCATCAAAACGGGAGAGGTCGCCCTGGACGAGAAGAACTTCCACATTTTCAGGATGCTTGGCGCGGGCTGCCAGCAATACGCGGCTGGCATCGCCGAAATGATCGGCGATGAGATAGGCGCGCGCGAGCAGAGCAACGGCGAGAGGATCGTCTTGATGGCGCTCAAGCAAACCGACAGCCTCCGGAACTCGGCCAAAGGAAAGATATAGATCAGCCAGCAAGAGCGCCGCATCAACCTTGGTTGACTGCGCATTCCTGGCTTCAAGCGCAGCGAGCGCATCGCCGTAGCGTGCCCCTTCAATGTCCGCAACGATCGACTGCAGGTCGGGCGGAACAGGGTGCAACCAGCGCTCCGGCTGCGGGCGATACGCGGTAACCCATTGCACCCGCTCCCGCGCATTGGTGAGCAAGACCTTGGTCGGAGCCTTACCCGGCTCAACCTTGGCCTGTTCGTTGGGTTGCACCGACACGCGACCAAAATTATTGTAAAACTCCACCTCGCCGGACAGCACGGTCAACGTGGCCGCGCCCGTTTTATCCACCACCATTTCCCAGTCGGTGCCGCGAATGGCGGCAACTGCATTGGGCGTCTCGACGGTTACAGCCGGCCCCCGCGACGGATCGGCAGAAAACACTTTACGCTTGGCTTGAGCCCATACCCGGCCTTGCGTCAGTTCAAGTTTGGTCGTTTCGCCGCCGGACGACACTTCCTTGATCTGCACCATGCTGTTCTGGTTAATGCGAAGTTGCGTCTGGTCTTGCAACAACAGCGCCATCTGGCTCAAATCGCGAGTACGAACAAAAGCCCCCTGGTTCAAGCGTTGCTTGACCGATGCAGCTTTCCATTCCTCTGCACTCGATGCACGCTCGTCGCCCTTGCCAATGATAGAAATAATTTCGGCCTCAAAGGCACTGGCCGTAATGGGCAATAGTGCGAAAGCTTGGCAGATCAGAAGCCGCAACAATCTGTTTCGGGATAGGTGATTTGAAGCGGTCATGATATTGATTTCTCCGAGTAAGGGGGTGCCAGCCTGCGGAACCCATGCACTAGCAGCCTGTCGGACTTAAAATCTCACACACTTCCCAATAAAATGCTATAATCAATCGCGTAATCATATAGTTAACACACAAAACCCATGAGCCGCTTCCGCCCGATTGACCGAAATACAGACTTCCTGTTGCCGCC
>JAUYJO010000010.1 GCA_030700315.1 Gallionella sp. | reverse complement strand
TTGAAACACGACAAGCCGTTCGACAACACCCGTTTTTACGCTATTCCAGCTTGAGGTTGAAAGTGCGAAAAATACTGAAAAAATGCTTGCCTTCGAACAGAGTATCTACGGATTATTTTCCTATTGAAGGAAAAATGGAATAAGCCCCGCATACGCGAGGCAAGACGTGAGCAGGAAACAGTATGTACCTCAAGACCAAACCCCCTCCAGCTCCCCCTTGTCAGGGGGAGAGCCAAAACTATTGCTCCACTGACATAGGGGAGGCTGTGAGGGGTTTGAACTAATGGCTGCTGTTCGGCCATTCTCTACGTTTCGTAACTTATTGATGCGTATAGCTATAAAAATCCGTTTCTTGAGAGGAGTGGCCCGCAATCAAACCTTGAAGCGTGCTACCGAATCCTTGAGCGCACCGGACAGCCTGTCCAACTGAATCGCCGTATCGCTGCTCGATGCGGTTGCGGAGCTATTTTCCTCGGCCATATGGGCGATTTTTTCAATGTTTGCCGCAACCTGGTGAATTGCGGCATCCTGTTCGCGTATTGCATTGGCGATGCTTTGGACATTGCTCGCCACTTCGTTCGAATCGTCGCCAATGCGGTGCAACGCGGCTTCCGTCCTGCCGACGAGCTCAAGGCTTTCCGCAACCTGGGTATTGGCCTGCTGCATCCCCGTAACGGTTCCGCCGATGTGATTCTGGATATCGCCGATCAGCGCGGCGATTTCTCCGGTCGCCTTGGAGGTGCGCTCGGCGAGCTTGCGCACCTCGTCCGCCACGACAGCAAAGCCCCTGCCTTGCTCGCCGGCGCGCGCCGCTTCGATCGCGGCATTCAAGGCCAGCAGGTTGGTCTGATCGGCAACCTCCTTAATCACTTGAATAATGCCGCCGATCTTCTTGGAGCTCTCGTCGAGCTGCGCCACGCTGGCATCCGATTCCCGGATCAGTGCGGCGATGCCGCTGACGTTTTTCACCGTCCCCGCCATGATGGCAAGCACTTCGTCGGTTCTGCTACGCGACTTTTCGACAATTTCCGCCGCAGTCCGCGCATTCCCGGAAGTCTCGCTGACACTGACCGAGATTTCCTCGACGGCGGCGGCGACCGACGAGGCCGCATCCGCCTGTGCGGACGAGCTCAGACTGACCTGCTCGCTTGCAGCCGCCAGCACACCTGAGGCATCGGCGATGCCTTCGCTGGAGCGGGTAGTGTGCCCGATGATGTCGCGAAATTTCCCCATCAGGTGGTTGATCGCCAACCCGACGCGCGCTGTTTCCTGAGTGCCTTCCTCGGGAATGCCACGGGTAAAATCGTCATGGGAAATGGCGTATTCGGCGGCATCCACGACCGCTTTCAAGGGGCGGCTCACGCTGCGCGCCACCCATGCCGATACCACGATGGCGATAGCTATCGCCAACACCGCCAGAACCAATTGCAACAACAACTGCGTGCGGCTGGCGGCCAACTGATTGTTGACGTCGGTATTGATATTTTTGGTGAGCAGTTGCTCGACCTCGTAATATCCGTCTATCTTGTCGGTGATGCGCTTGAACCACCCCGCCGGATCCACCTCAAAGCCGCCCTCGATGGAACGTTCCGCCATGATGTCGCGCATGCGCTGCACGTCCTTTGCGGCATCGCCGTCGAGCACCTTCTTCAACGCCGCCTCCTCCTGTTCGCTCGCCGAATCCGCGAACGAATCCAGGTAGGCTTCCTGCTTGTGTATCTTGGACAGGATGGTGCGGTATTGCGCCGGCTCGACCTTGTTGGCGACAAAGCCAGCCGTGGTCAGCGCCCGCTCCTGGCCTGCATTCTCCTTGGCGTTCGCAAAAGCATGGTAGGTCAAAAGCTTCTGGGCGATTCCCGGGTCACTGTTATACGTGGCAGCAGTGCTCATCACCTCCAGCAGGCTGGCAATGGTGCCGGTGTAATAAGAGGCCGATTGGCCTACGGGGATACTGTAATTAGTGACCTGTTCGCGCATCCCAGCCAGCCCATCGAGCTTGTGCTGCGCTTCCCCGACGGCTTTCTTCAATTCCGGCATAGAGCGGGTGTCCAACCCCTCGATCAGCCGCTTGTAGGAAGCCAGTTGTTCGCTGGTCTGCTTGCGGACACCCGGCAGCGTATCGGCAAACTTCTGCCCCTTCGACTGGATAAAGCCGACCGACATGCCGCGCTCGATCTGCATCGGGTGGATCAGGTCGCCCGCCGCCACCGCCAGTTCCATGATGCCGTGAGCCTGCTTCGCATTCTGGTAGCGGCCTAAACTGTCCCAGATCAGCATGCCCGAAGACAGGATCAGCGCTATCAGGGGCACCGCCGTCAACAGGATGAGGCGCTGCATGATTGTCGAATGTGTCATTTATTTCCCTCCGGTTTTATAGCAGGTGGCGCAGCGCGCCACACTCCCGCTATATATTCAAATACGTATATGAATTGGCCGCCCGTGGCGGCAAAATTTTGCCAACAAATTTCAAGCTGCATCGTAATCAATCCCATCAAAACCAAATTAACGATTAGGCGCGAAAAATCAGGCTATTTCCTTGCGCGCCTCACACCCCGGCAACCCGCCCAGCAGCGCTTCAAATTCCCCAACCGGTATGGGCTTGCTGAACAAATAACCCTGATACACCATGCAGCCGTGCAACTTGAGGAAATCCATTTGTTCCTCGATTTCCACGCCTTCTGCAACGGAGTTCAGGCTGAAGTTGTGCGCCATTTCGATGATGGTTTGCACCATCACGGCATCGTTTTGATCCGTCACAATATCTCGCACGAAACTACGGTCGATTTTAATTTGATCGAACGGGAGCTGTTTCAGACAGGACAACGATGAATAGCCCGTACCGAAATCGTCCATCGACAATTTGATCCCCAGCGCTTTCAATGCATGCATTTTAGTCACAACGTCAGCGATATTCTCCAGCACCACGCTTTCGGTCAGCTCCAGCTTCAGGCGCGACG
Source organism: Gallionella sp. (assembly GCA_030700315.1). Taxonomy (GTDB): domain Bacteria; phylum Pseudomonadota; class Gammaproteobacteria; order Burkholderiales; family Gallionellaceae; genus Gallionella. Next base: position 3,988 of record JAUYJO010000010.1, on the reverse strand, counting down.
GATTGATCCGCTGCGCATTGATAATTGCCGCCACATCATCGACAAATCCCCTGGACTTGAACTGCCTGGCGCTGACGTTCACGGCAAGTTCCAGATCGCATTTCTGCTCGTCATTGCCCCATATAGCGAGCTGCCGGCAAGCCGTTTCGAGCACCCAATGGCCAATATCGAGAATCAGCGAACTCTCTTCGGCGATGGGGATGAATTGGTCTGGAGGAATGATGCCGCGCTGCGGGTGAACCCAGCGCACCAGCGCCTCGGCGCCGGAAATACGGCCGGTATTATCGACCTGCGCCTGGTAATAAAGGCTGAATTGCCGCTCGGCCAGCGCGTGGCGCAAATCCGATTCCATGGTGGTGTGCGCTTCCAGGACGACTTGCATGCCCGGATCAAAGAAACGCACGGCATTCCGCCCGGCCCCCTTTGCCTGATACATGGCGATATCCGCATATTTGAGCAAGGTTTCCGCCGTGGTCTCGCGACCGACAAACAGGCTGACCCCGATACTGGCCGTGCTGTGAAATTCGCATTCCTTGAGCAGGCAAGGGCGCTCGATGACCGCACGGATTTTTTCGCCCACTTCCTCGACCTGCTTCGCGGCCTGTTCCGCCTGGCTCCCCATATCTTCCAGTATCACCACAAACTCGTCGCCGCCCAGGCGCGCCACCGTGTCGCCTTCGCGCACACAGGACTGCAGGCGCCGCGCGATTTCGACCAACAACAAATCGCCGCAATCATGGCCTTTGGTGTCGTTGATTACCTTGAAGTTATCGAGATCGATGAACATGATCGCGCCATACCTGCCGCTGCGCGCGCCGGTTGCCATCGCATGCTGCAAGCGATCCAGCAACAGGCGCCGATTGGGCAGGCCGGTCAGCGGATCGAAGAAAGCGAGGCGGTTGATGTCTTCTTCCGCTTTCTTGCGCTCCGTAATATCGGAAAATGAACCGACGTAATGGGTGAGCGTGCCATCGTGGTCGGCAACGGCGGTAATCGTCATCCACGCCGGAAAAACCTCACCGTTCTTGCGCTTATCCCGCATTTCCCCGCTCCACGTTCCCTCGCGAAAAATGGTTGCCCATATTTCCTCGTAGAAAGCCTTGGGCTTTTTCTCGGCCCTGAGCATGCTGGGGTTACGGCCAATGACCTCATCCGCCGTATAGCCGGTAATGTCCTGAAACGCCTGGTTGACCCGCAAAATTTTCGGATAACAATCGGTAATCACAATCGCCTCGTTCGTCTCAAAGGCAATCGCGGAAATGCGCAAATCCGCCGCCACATCGGCCAATTGCTGGTGCGCGAACTGTTCGATCTTTTGTTTTTTCCACCACATCCACAGGATGGTTCCGGCACCCAGGATAAAAAATGCGGCAATAAGCCAGACGATTGTTTGCAGGCGCCTGACATGCTCCAGCACCTCGTCGGTATCCATCTTGGCCACCATGCCCCACGAGGTATCCGGCACATCAATGTTATAGGCCAGAGTGGGTTTGCCACGGTAGTCAAAGGCCTCCAACGGCCCGTAATAGCCTTTCCCCAGCATTTCTACCGTCGGAATAACATGCCCGCTAGCGCCGCCTTTTATCGGCAGCCGGAGCTTGAGCGCGGTGTCCTTCCGGTAGCGCAATTCATTGAGGAACAGCACATCGTCGCCATCCCGAGTGACCAGCAAGATTTCGCCGGTCTGGCTTTCCACCGGCCAGGACTGGATATGGGAAAACAGAAAACGCAAATCGTCGCGCAGCACCAGCACCCCCATAACAGACGAGGTGGCCGGGTTGATCAGGGGAACGAAAATATCCAGCAACGGCTTGTCCGGGGCGGACGGATCACCAAAGTATATCGGTGAAATGCCGAGAGAATTTTCGCGGGCCGCATGCGACGCCAGGGATTGCGCTGTCTCGGACAATGTCACATATTGCCCGCTGCTATAGCGGATCTTCGCTTTGTCGTCGAGCAGTTGCACCCCGCCCAACTGATAGATTGCACCGATGTTGTCGAGTGACTGCCGCACCGCATCGGGCACGCTTTCGGACGGGGTTTCCAGCCAATGTTGGACTGCGTAATTACTCAGCAATCCCGAGACGATCACCGCATCCCCCTTGCGGGTCAGAAGATATTGCTGAATCTGGCCGGCCTTGAGCTTGCCGATGCCATGCAAATTCTCATACGCCTTATGCTTCTCGATTTTCGTGAAATTATCGATCAGGGCATAGCTCGCCACGCTGGCCAGAATGACGAAATTGAGAAATAAGGCAATCGCTACTGCGGCGGGGTATCGGTCAACTGTTTTTTGAATATCCATCCGCTCAATTTTCCTTCAAAGGTAACCACGACCCCAATGAGGGCGAGGTTCGGCGTCAGGCGGCCTGCACGGCAATCTGGTCGCGCTGCGCGACGATACGGTTGCGCTCGTCCACATAGACGAGTTGCGGATGAAATTTTTGCAGCTCCAGCTCGGAATACATGGCATAGGTGGCGATGATCAGGATATCGCCCGGATTGGCCTTGTGCGCGGCCGCGCCGTTCACGGAAATCACACCGGACCCGCGCTGCGCGCGGATCGCGTAGGTGGTAAAACGCTCGCCGTTGTTGACGTTGTAAATATCGATCTGCTGATATTCTTTGATATCGGCAGCCTCCAGCAGATCGTCGTCGATCGCGCAGGAGCCTTCGTAATGCAGCTCGGAGTGCGTGACACGCACCCGGTGCAGCTTGGCTTTAAGCATGGTTCTTTGCATGAGGTACTTCCCTTTCGAACAGGGCGCGGATTATATAGCAATCAATCGGCCAAGTAATCAATCGGCCAAGCAATCAACCAGGCAAACCTCGATATTATCCAGCAATCGGGTATTGCCCAGCCTGGCCGCCGCCAGTATCACCCATTCGCGCTGCGCCAGATCACCTTGATGTCTGGCCGGCTGCAAATCGAACCGGTTGCGCACCGCCACATAATCCGGCAGCCAGCCCCTTGCGGCAAGAGCTTCGACCGCCCGCCCCTGCAATCGTTCAAAATCGCGCTCGCCCTGCAAAATGGCCTGCTTCATCCCCTGCAGCGTCCGGTACAGAAAAACCGCTTCGCCGCGCTCTCCCGCGCTCAGATACTGGTTGCGCGAACTCAGCGCCAGGCCGTCATCGGCGCGCACCGTCTCCCCGCCGACGATGCGCACCGGCAAGTTCAACTCGGAAACCATCCGGCGGATGATGTGCAGTTGCTGGTAATCCTTTTTGCCAAACAGCGCGGCCTGCGGCTGCACGATATTGAGCAGCTTCAGCACCACCGTCGCCATGCCGCGAAAATGCCCGGGGCGGGACGCGCCGCACAGCTCGTCGGCAATCGGCGGCGGCTCGACGAACACGGTTTGTTGGGCGGGATACATTTCGTTAACCGCAGGCGCAAACACCACGTCTGCCAGCCCTTGCAGCTTGGCGCAGTCCGCTTCCAATGTGCGCGGATAACGGTCGAAATCCTCGCTCGGCCCGAATTGCAGCGGATTGACGAAAATACTCGCCACCACGCAGTCACCATGCTCACGCGCCAGCTTCACCAGGTTGAGATGGCCTTCGTGCAGGTTGCCCATGGTCGGGACGAAGGCGACGGCGCGCTCATCGGCCAAGCGCGCGCGCAGTTCGTCGATGGTGGAAATGATTTGCATAAACGATACCTATAAACCAACTTCGCCGTGTAGTTCGGCAGTTAGTAGGTTGGGTTAGCAGTTTCATCGCGTAACCCAACATCAAAACAAAAGCCAAAACCGCCGGGGGTAGCCCGGCAGCTAGTCACTTTTTCTTGCGTCGCCAAGAAAAAATAACCAAAAAGAAGGCGACCCCGGTTTGCCGCCGCTGCGTATAGTGGACCCTGTTTTCAAGACAGCAGTTTAAGATGTGCGCTGTCATAAAGGAAGAAAAGAAATGAGCGAAGCGAAGAAGCGTAAAACCCACACCCCGGAGTTCAAGGCGAAGGTAGGTTTGGAGGCGTTGCGAGGTG